>NZ_JBITPI010000022.1:0-57334 GCF_050467745.1 Paenibacillus sp. NRS-1781 | reverse complement strand
TTTTCAGGGTGTAACCTTGAAATTACGCTTGGTATTCTAGTTCACTATGGTGATAAATAGAATAACGCGCGGAATTTTTGCTAAGTGAGTCCATTTACATGGAGAGATACCCAAGTGGCTATAAGGGGACCCTCTGCTAAGGGGTTAGACTGCGAAAGTGGTGCGAGGGTTCGAATCCCTCTCTCTCCGCCATTTAGGACAAGTTAGCGAAATATTATGTTATGGCGGTGTAGCTCAGCTGGCTAGAGCGTACGGTTCATACCCGTGAGGTCGGGGGTTCGATCCCCTCCGCCGCTACCATACATACCCAGGAGGCTTAGCTCAGCTGGGAGAGCATCTGCCTTACAAGCAGAGGGTCGGGGGTTCGATCCCCTCAGCCTCCACCATTGTGCCGGTGTAGCTCAACTGGTAGAGCAACTGACTTGTAATCAGTAGGTTGGGGGTTCAAGTCCTCTCGCCGGCACCATTTTTGAAAAATTTAGGGAACTGTGGTGTAGAGGCCTAACATGCCTGCCTGTCACGCAGGAGATCGCGGGTTCGAATCCCGTCAGTTCCGCCATTTTTCAATATGATAGTTTTACGCACTAAAGTGGGAAGGGGTATCCCTCCGCACTTTATTTTTTTGTTAATCGATATGGCTCGGTAGCTCAGTCGGTAGAGCAGAGGACTGAAAATCCTCGTGTCGGCGGTTCGATTCCGTCCCGAGCCACCTTTATATGGAGGATTAGCGAAGTGGCCAAACGCATCAGACTGTAAATCTGCTCCCTTACGGGTTCGGTGGTTCGAATCCATCATCCTCCACCAGTTTTATGAGCCATTAGCTCAGTTGGTAGAGCACCTGACTTTTAATCAGGGTGTCGAAGGTTCGAGTCCTTCATGGCTCATCGAAAGTCATCAACTTATAGTTGATGACTTTTTTTGTATGCATTTTTGCATGGATTTAGGTTATGTTTCTTACTAACTTTTTTATTTTAAGGTATCGACAGGTTATAATAGGTTCATTATGTTCGCTTAGAGGTTATTCTAAAAAAAGTGAAGTGGTGATCGCGTGACTTTGGATACGGAATGGATACAGCAACAGCTTCAGAATATTATTCAAGCACCTTTTACTATACTGCCTTGGTGTCCAGAAATGATTGCAGAAGGTCTGTCAGCAAAATCGGCTGTACCGGATAAGTCATTTGTACGTGATAGCATAATATATTTTCCGTTCCGTGTGGTAGCAGGAGAATTGGCTGCCTTTGCGGTAGAGGCAAAGCATTTGACGGATCGGGAACGGAAGCTGATTGAGGCGTTACTCTGGAACATGGAGCAATTCTGGCAGGATGGGACGGGGACGCAACAGCCCGATAATCCGGTTTATGCTGAGGAAGAGCGAATGAAGAGTTTTGGACAATGGCTCATACAGCAGGCTGGCAACCTACAGAATGAAGAAGAGGTTCCTGATGAGTTGGGGCTTCGGGATTCGTTGTTGGCGTATATGGTTCCCATTGTACTGACTGGTGAAGGAACACAGGAGGGCGCTATTGCTTACACTCAACTACATCGATTGTTAGCCAGTTATTTTGGAGGGAATGTGCTGCTTACTCCATTGGATGAACAGTCTTGGCTGATTATGGCTAAAAAGGAACTACTGTTGGGAGCAGAAGACGACCGGGATAAAGATGTTGAAACCAGGGATGCAGATTACACGGAATCGCTGGAGGAGGTTCTTACGGCTTTCAGCCTGGGTTTATACGAGCTTATCGCAAATGAGTGGGTAGGTGTATTTCATTTGGCGGTATCCAAGCCGTCTATACTATTGCAAAGTCTCCCCAAAGAGCTGAATTTGTTATGGGAGACGATCCATCTTGGAAAAATTTTTCATGTAACAGAGCATATCCACTTTTCATGGGAGTTGCATTTGGAGAGGTTATTAAACCGTATTCCGAAGGAGCAACGCGTGCAATTTTTGGAGCAGGTTGTGCGGTCGTCCGTTATATTGGAGGATGCTGAAACGATGGCTACATTGGATATCTTTTTTCAACTGGATTGTAATGTGAGTGAGACGGCTAAGCGCCTTTATGTGCACCGGAATACGTTGATTTACCGTTTGGACAAAATTAAACAGGAGACGGGATTGGATGTGCGGACGTTTAATGATGCGGTTTTGGTCAAGCTTTTTCTACTATTGTACAAAGTGACAAAAAGGAAATAGCATTTTTGTGCAGTTTGCGAATAGCCACGAAGTGGGTACTAGGGTAAGATACAAGTAAGAAATGTATTCGATTTCAAAACTTGATCTTGGGGAGGCAAAAGCTATGGCTGGTGTACGCTTAGAGCATATTTTCAAAAAATACCCGGGTGCAGATAAAGCTACGGTTATTGATGTCAATTTGGACATTCAAGATAAAGAATTCCTCGTATTGGTTGGTCCTTCCGGTTGTGGTAAATCCACTACACTTCGTATGATCGCTGGTCTGGAAGAAATCTCGGACGGCAAATTGTATATTGGAGATCGTGTTGTGAACGACGTAGCTCCAAAGGATCGCGATATTGCGATGGTTTTCCAATCCTATGCCTTGTATCCGCATATGAACGTATACCAAAACATGGCTTTTGGTCTGAAACTTCGCAAGGTGAAGAAAGAAGAAATTGATAAGCGTGTACGTGAGGCGGCTAAAATCCTTGATATTGAGCATCTCCTGGATCGCAAGCCGAAAGCGCTATCAGGTGGTCAACGTCAGCGTGTTGCCTTGGGACGTGCGATTGTACGTGACCCGCAAGTGTTCTTGATGGATGAGCCATTGTCCAATCTGGATGCCAAACTGCGTGGTCAGATGCGTGCGGAAATCACGAAGCTGGCTAAACGTCTGGAGACGACCGTTATCTACGTAACGCATGACCAGGTCGAAGCAATGACGATGGGTGACCGGATTGTTGTTATGAAGGATGGCATTATTCAACAAGCCGCATCCCCGGATGAGTTGTACAACCGTCCAGTAAATCTGTTCGTAGCTGGTTTTATTGGTTCTCCTACGATGAACTTCATCACAGGTAAGCTGACTGAGAAGGACGGCGCACTGTATTTCAATGCCCCGGGTCTGGATCTGTTCGTTCCTGAAGGTAAGGGTCAGATTTTGAAAGCCAAGGGTTATATCGGTAAAGAGGTTATTCTGGGCATCCGTCCTGAGGATATTCATGAAGAGCCCGTATTTTTGGAGGCTTCTCCGAATACGATCTTTATGTCCACTGTGGATGTTACCGAAAATCTCGGTCATGAAATGCTGTTGTACCTGAGTGGCGCCGGAAATGAAACGATTATTGCCCGTGTAGACGGGCGTTCCAATACTCGTGATGGTGTTAAAGCGAAGTTGGCTGTTGATATGAACAAGGTTCATATTTTTGATAAGGAATCGGAATTGAGCATTCTGGTTGGCGAATAAGTTCAATCAATAGAAGAGAGTCGCAGTTTCCCAGCCGGGGAAAGGCGGCTCTTTTTGTATATCCCATACAGCTTCCAGCTTCGGCATTGCATTCATTGGAAAATTCCGATACGATGGGTACATTGGTATGGGTCTGGGTTCAGCATGAACACAGGTAGCCCGAAATCATGTTGAAAAGGTGAGCTTGGGCTGGCACAGGATGAGCTGGCAGTGGGCTATATGGTTGATAGGTTGACGCTACATAAATAAGATTACGTATAGAATCCGGTCATGCAGGATGAAGGGGAGAATACGATGGCTAAAAAGGTAAAGGTATCTGAGCTTGTACAGCAATTTCAAATGGAGGTTATTTCTGGTGAGAAAGGTCTGCGCAGGCTGATCACGGTGGATGAATTGAATCGTCCGGGGTTGGAGATGGCTGGGTATTTTGAATACCACACACAGGAGCGTGTGCAGCTTTTGGGAAGGTCTGAGCTGGCTTTTCTAGGTATGCTTCCTCCTGAGGAAAGAAAGGATCGGATGCAGCGTCTATGTACGGAGCTGACTCCGTGTATCATCATCACACGCGGTCTGGAAGTACCAGCAGAACTGGTGGAGGCAAGCGCTGAGCGGGATGTCCCAGTATTGCGAACTAATATGGCCACGACGATTTTATCAAGCCGCATTACGGGTTTTCTTGAAAGAAAGCTAGCTCCTACGGCCACCATCCATGGTGTATTGTGTGATGTGTACGGTGTAGGTATGCTCATTACGGGCAGTAGCGGCATTGGTAAAAGTGAAACAGCACTGGAACTGGTTAAACGCGGTCATCGTCTGGTAGCAGATGATGCAGTGGAAATTCGGCAAACGTCCGATTTTCAGTTGCATGGTACGGCGCCGGAACTGATTCGTCACCTGCTGGAAATTCGCGGCGTGGGCATCATTAATGTGATGACGTTGTTTGGTGCAGGTGCAGTTCGTAACAACAAGCGGATTACGCTGGTTGTCCGTCTGGAGGCATGGCAGCAGGACAAGCAGTATGACCGTCTTGGTTTGGATGAAGAAACGACACGTATTATTGACACGGATGTTCCGCTCGTTACGATTCCAGTTCGTCCGGGCCGAAATTTGGCCGTTATTATTGAAGTGGCGGCAATGAACTATCGTTTGAAGCAAATGGGCGTGAACGCAGCTCTGCAATTTACGAATAAGCTGACTGCTACAATTTCTGAAGATATGGAAGATATGGATTAAGGTTCAGTCGTTTGCAAGGAAGAACAAGGAGTGAGAGAAACATATGTCAACGGCAACATTACTGCTGAATCCGATTGCTTTTTCAATCGGGGCAATTAAGGTCCATTGGTACGGGCTTATTTTGGGGCTGGCGGCGCTTGTGGGTTTATATCTCGCCATTCGTGAAGGCAAAAGATTTGGCATTCCGCAGGAATTTTTTATGGATATGCTGCTGCTGGGTGTTCCTTCGGCTATTATTGGAGCGCGTATTTACTATGTAGCCTTCAAATGGGAAGACTATCGAGATAATCTATGGGATGTTTTCAAAATCTGGAATGGCGGTATTGCGATATACGGCGCATTGATCGGTGCGATTATATGCGCAGTCATCTATTTCCGCTATAAGGGTTATAATTTCTGGCGGATTGCCGATATTTGTGCGCCAGGTCTGCTGATCGGTCAAGCGATTGGCCGCTGGGGTAACTTTGTCAATCAGGAAGCCTACGGTGGACCGACGGAAGTAAGCTTTTTGCGGAATCAACTGCATCTGCCAGATTTCATTGTAAATCAAATGAACGTTAACGGAGTGTTTCACCATCCTACATTTCTGTATGAATCCCTGTGGAGTATTGTAGGTGTGATTCTGCTACTCGTCATTCGACGTATGAAATTTGTACGTGCAGGCGAAATGTTTGCATTTTACTTCATTTGGTACTCAATTGGCCGTTTTTTCATCGAACGTGTACGGACGGATAGTTTGGCTTTTCAGGGACCAGACTGGCTGGCTTCCTTTGTGAATGCTTTGTGGTCTCCTATGGTATGGCTGGGGTTTGAACCAGGGCATCTGGACCCGAGTTACGGTAATGTACGGATCTCGCAACTGCTCCCTATTTTCATTGTTGTAGCTGCTGTGATTTTCATCGTGGTTCGTCGTCGTAAGGGTGCAACTGTTCCGAAATATAGCGATCCGATTGTCTCCAGCAAGGTAGGAGTCGATCAGGTACCTGACGTGACGCCGGAACAGGCTTTCCGCCCGGGTCAAGATACGATTCCTCCGACAACGGCTGCGCCGGATAAGCTACACAAGGAAGACACGGACGAGGACAAGAAGGAGCATCTATGATAAATACGATTTTATTCGACTTGGACGGAACGATTATGGATACGAATGAGCTGATTATCAGCACATTTCTGCACATTTTGAATCACCCGGACGCTGACCCGCTGACACGGGAGCATATTATCCCTCATATGGGCGGAACGCTGGATGACCAGCTTCGTACCTTTTCGGGATTAAAGGATGTGTCTGAGCTGGTTAAAGGCTATCGTGCTTATAACTTGCTCCATCACGACCAAATGGTGAAGCCTTTTCCGTATGTCATCGAGGTTATTCAGGAGTTGCGTGCGCGAGGAATTAAGCTGGGGGTTGTGACGACTAAAATACGATCCTCTACGATTCGTGTGCTTGATCTGTTCGATCTGACCTCCTCTATGGACTATATTGTGACGGTAGACGACGTAGAGCATCCGAAACCACACGCAGAACCTGTGCTTAAGGCGCTGGCTGGGTTGAACGCCAAAGCAGAGCATACGTTGATGGTTGGAGACAGTTCCTTTGATATTCTATCAGCTCAAGCCGCAGGCGTGAAATCGGCGGGTGTAGCCTGGTCGCTCAAGGGTGAGGAAACTCTACGGGGCTATGGACCGGATTACATTTTGCATGATATGCGGGATTTACTGAAGCTGGAGTTTCAAGGTGTCGATGTGTCGTGAGGAAGGTTGACCGCCATCCCGTGGAAGGTCCCAATGCGCTGTGGCAGATTTACCGGACGGTAAGCCGCTGGAAAGGGATTAAAAACTTTGTTTTTATACAGATCGCCCGGTATTGTCCCGTGCTTTCCTGGAAAAATGTCATTTACCGCAGAGTGCTTGGGATGAAGGTAGGGCAGCATGCGGCCTTCGGCCTGATGGTGATGGTGGATGTTTTTTTTCCGGAGCATATTACGATAGGGGACAATTCGGTGATTGGATATAACACGACCATTCTGGCGCATGAATATCTCATACAGGAGTATCGTATTGGTAAAGTAATGATCGGAAATAATGTGTTAATCGGCGCCAATACGACCATTCTGCCCGGTGTTACTATAGGTGATGGAGCTATAGTAGCCGCCGGGGCGGTTGTGCATAAAGACGTGCCGGCCGGAGCATTCGTGGGCGGTAATCCGTTGCGTGAATTAAGACGATCGGGTACGGATGAATAGTAAATAACATAACAATAAGGGTCCCTTAAGGATTGGGGGGCCTTTTTGTGTTGTTTTTTGTATAAATTATAAATGTGTCTGTTGGCTGAAAGGCTGGCGGAGCTGAGCAATTCTATAATCGCAAGAAAAACTTCCGCTAAGCGCGGTCTTGCTTCTGTGAAAGTACATTGATAGATGTTTTTGTTATAGGGTTCATGAATTCTGCAATGGATAAAATAAAGAGAGGGAAACAGTTCTGCAACGTTGCTCTAAAAATGGGCTGCTCCATTCGGTTGACGTTCGCAGTCAGAGCATGATAATATATCGAATATACTTTAGTTTATTAGCACTTTACCATGATAAAGATACTGCGAAATCATGAGGTGATAGAGATGACCAAGCCAAAAGGATTTGAAATCCCCGTAGGGGTTCGGGATTACCTTCCGCGTGCAGTGTCGAAGCTGCGGGCGATTGAATTGAATGTACTCGAATGTATGGAACGTTGGGGATACCGTCAGATTATGACGCCTACGATGGAATACTACGATACGGTGGGTGTGGCTAGTTCTACTTCGGATCGGAAGTTGTTCAAGCTGCTTAATAACCGGGGGACCACGCTGGTTCTGAGATCTGATATGACCGCGCCGATTGCGCGTGTGGTATCGTCGCTGTTGAAGGAGGAGGAAGTACCACTCCGGCTTTCTTATCACGCAAATGTATTTCGGGCCATTGAGGAAGAGGCGGGAAGAGAAGCGGAGTTTTTCCAGACGGGCGTGGAGCTGGTAGGCGATGACTCGCCCGAGGCTGATGCGGAGGTCGTGGCACTGGCGATTGCATCGTTACAGGCGGCAGGAGTGTCCTCTTTTAAAATTGCTATGGGGCATGTGGGATTCCTGAACGGTCTGTTCGAGGAAATCATTCCGGGTCGCCAGGCTGAACAGCAAGCGTTAAAGGAACTGTTATTGAACCGTGATGTGGTGGGCTACCGGACAGCGATTGAAGCTTTGGGTTTGCCTACCGAACATCGGGATAAGCTGGAGGCTATTCTCCGGCTTCGCGGGGGCAAAGAAATTTGTGAGCAGGCTACCCGTCTTAGCGTCGAGCAGCAGACGATTCAATCCATTGCGCATCTGTGCGAGGTTTGGGAAGTGCTGGAGAGTTACGGCGTGTCTGAACATGTGCTAATTGACCTTACTATGATCGGAGACTTTTCATATTATACAGGAATGACTTTTGAGGGGTATGCGGCGGAAATAGGATTCCCCGTATGTAATGGAGGGCGTTATGACAATCTGCTACAGCAGTTTGGTCGTTCCGTTCCTGCGACGGGATTCGCGTTGAAGACGAACCGGATTGTCGATGGTGTGGACGGTATTCAGATCGAGGCGAAGCGCCCGGTGCTTATTCGTTATGATGAGCAGGGACGCAGAGAGGCGTTATCCGCCGCGGCACAGCTTCGTGGAGCAGGACGGAATGTGGTGACAGGGCTGACTGGTGGGCCTGAGGATCGCCGCCGCGAGCAACAGGACTTGTATGCAGAGGTTTACAGCTACACAGTCGAAGAAAGACAACCGGTACAAGGGAGGGAATTACCATGACGGAGACGTTGAAGGTAGCCATGCCGAAGGGACGGATCTATAAGCAGGCTTCTGAGCTTTTTCGTCGAGCGGGGGTTCCTATTCCAGTAGATGTGGATGATACGCGCAAGCTGGTTATTCCGCTGCCTGAACTGGGAATGGAGTTTATTATGGCGAAGCCGGTCGACGTTCCCACGTATGTGGAGTACGGAGCTGCGGATATCGGCATTGTAGGCAAGGATGTTTTGCTGGAAGAGAACAAGGATGTGTATGAGCTGCTTGATCTGGGGATTGCCCGTTGCCGAATGTCGGTCATTGCTTTGCCGGATTGGCAGCCGGGTATTCGTCAGCGGGTGGCTACGAAGTATCCGAATGTGGCTTCCCAGTATTTTCGGGAGCAAGGCCAGCAGGTGGAGGTTATCAAGCTGAATGGTTCTATCGAGCTGGCACCGCTAATCGGATTGGCAGACCGGATTGTCGATATGGTGGAAACAGGGCAGACCTTGAGAGAGAACGGATTGGTCGAGCAGATCAGTATTTTGGATATTACGAGTCGGCTGATTGCCAATCGGGTCAGTTACCGGATGAAAAATGGTCCGATTCAGGCGTTGTGTGACCGTTTGCATCAAGTAATTCCGACTAGGGTGGCACCCAGGGACTAAGGTAAAGTCCAATGATGGTTAGGAGAACATTCCGCAAGCTGCAAGTAAGGGGGAAGGGACAATGAAGATCGTATCAGCCCGTGATTTCAATCTCCAGCGTGAGGTGGATTACGGTACACCTGAGCAAAATGAAGCCGTTCGTGCGATTATCCGTTCGGTACGGCAGGAGGGAGATGCTGCTGTCCTGCGGTATACGGAATCGTTCGACGGTGTATCGCTGACGGCGGAGCAGCTCCGTGTGACGGAGGAAGAATTGAAGGCGGCATATGACAAGGTGGAGCCTTCATTTTTGCAGGCGATTCGGGAGGCAGCGGACAATATCCGTGCTTTTCATATGAAGCAAAAACGTAATTCGTGGATGGATTTGCAGCCGGACGGCAGCTTGCTGGGTCAGATCATCCGACCGTTGAGGCGGGTAGGCGTATATGTTCCAGGTGGTAAAGCGGCTTATCCGTCCTCGGTGCTGATGAATGTGATTCCGGCTCAGGTGGCTGGTGTACCGGAGATCGTCATGGTGACACCCCCGGCAACAGGCGGCAAGGCGGGAATTGATCCATATACACTGGTAGCTGCGGCAGAGGCGGGTGTGACCGAGATCTACCGGGTTGGCGGAGCACAGGCGATTGCGTCTCTCGCTTACGGGACTCATAGCATCGAACCCGTCGATAAAATTTGCGGCCCAGGCAACATTTATGTAGCGCTGGCGAAGCGAGAGGTATACGGTGCAGTGGATATCGACAGTATTGCGGGACCAAGTGAAATTGTCGTACTGGCTGACGATACAGCGAATGCCTCTTATGTAGCGGCTGACCTGCTCTCGCAGGCAGAACATGACGAAATGGCCTCGGCCATTCTGGTTACGCCCTCGCAGCGCTTGGCAGAAGAAGTATCGGCCGAGGTGCAGCGCCAATTGGCAGAGCTGCCGCGCAGAGATATTGCTGCTGCATCGGTTGATGCCTATGGAGCGATTATTGTCGTTGATACGTTGCATGAGGGCATCGAAATTGTGAACAAACTAGCCCCGGAGCATTTGGAAATCATGACAGAGAATCCAATGGAGCATGTCGGTCTGATCGAAAATGCGGGAGCGATTTTCCTGGGCGCGTACAGCTCGGAGCCGGTAGGCGATTATTTTGCTGGGCCTAACCACATTATTCCGACCAATGGAACTGCGCGGTTCTCTTCTCCGGTCGATATTGATGATTTTATCAAGAAGTCGAGTATGATCTATTACAGTAAGGGAGCTCTGCTGCGCAATGGGGAGACGATTATGCAGCTTGCCCGGCATGAAGGGCTGGAAGGGCACGCAAGGGCGATACAGGTTCGATTGGACAATGAGAAGAAGGCGGTGGATGACGATGGGGAATGAAAATAACGGTGCAGGACGTACAGGCAGCGTCAGCCGGAAGACGAACGAAACGGATATTCAGCTATCTTTTGCGGTAGACGGCACAGGGCAAACCGAAATCGAGACAGATGTCCCTTTTCTGAATCATATGCTGGATTTGTTCACCAAGCACGGACAGTTTGACCTGAATGTACAGGCCAGAGGGGATGTTGACATCGACGATCACCATACCGTGGAGGACATTGGTATCTGTCTGGGGCAAACCTTACTGGAATCGTTAGGTGATAAAAAAGGAATCAAGCGCTATGCCAGCGTCTTTGTACCGATGGATGAGGCGCTCGCGCAGGTCGTCATTGATCTTAGTAACCGACCCCATTTTGAGTATCGAGCGCAGTATCCGTCCCAGCAGGTAGGGAGCTTTTCGACGGAGCTGGTGCATGAATTTCTGTGGAAATTCGCGCTGGAGGCTCGTATGACGCTGCATGTCATTGTTCACTATGGGCAAAATACCCACCATATGATCGAAGCGGTGTTCAAGGCACTGGGACGTGCGCTGGATGAAGCCACATCCATTGATCCGCGGGTAACGGGAGTGCCTTCGACGAAGGGAGTGCTGTAGTCCATGTCCATTGCTATTGTGGATTACGGCAGAGGCAATCTGCATAGTGTGAGCAAGGCGGTTGAGCGTCTTGGCTATGAGGCTGTAGTCACAGGAGATGCGAAAGTGATTCGTTCCGCCAGCGGTGTGATTTTGCCGGGTGTAGGGGCGTTCGGAGACGCTATGGAGCATTTGCGTTCCAGTGGCTTGGATCGGGTCATTCAGGAGGTGGCGAGCGCTGGACAGCCGCTGCTTGGCGTTTGCCTGGGGATGCAGTTGTTGTTTGCTCGTGGCGAAGAATATGGCAGCCATGAGGGGCTGGATATTTTGCCGGGAGAGGTCGTGCGCTTTGCTCCTGATCTGGGTGTGAAGGTGCCTCATATGGGCTGGAACCGTCTGCGCATGACGCAGCCGGAACATCCGTTGGTGCAAGGCTTGGAGGAAGGGCATGTGTATTTTGTGCATTCTTATCATGCCAAGCCGGAGGTAGAAAGCGACTTGCTGGCGGTGACCGATTACGGCGGGCCGGTAACAGCTATCGTGGGCAGAGGCCATGTATACGGTATGCAGTTCCATCCAGAGAAGAGTGGGGAAATGGGAATGCGACTGCTTCGTCAGTTTTTGGAACTGGCGGAGGCGGAGAAGCGAGCGTAATTACACATAGGTATTTTTGAATAGCTCACAAGGGGGTCATACTTTGTTCACGATATATCCGGCGATTGATATTCGCGATGGCAAATGTGTACGGCTGGTGCAGGGTGATTATAACCAGGAGACGATATACAATGAAAATCCGGTAGAGGTGGCCCGCGAATGGGAACGCTTGGGCGGCTCCTACATTCATTTGGTCGATCTGGACGGCGCGAAAGCGGGTCAACCTGTGAACGATGAACTGATCGGACGCATCGCGTCTGCGGTACAAGTACCCGTACAGGTGGGCGGTGGTCTGCGTACGCGCGAGCATGTGGAGCGGCTGTTGTCACTAGGCGTGAGCCGCGTGATTTTGGGCACGGCGGCGATTGAGGACCGTGCTTTTACGGAAGTGGTGTTAGGCACCTACGGTGACCGGATCGCAATCGGTCTGGATGCGCGAAATGGCTATGTAGCGACACGAGGGTGGCTCGAAACCTCGGAGGTGCGAGCGGATGAACTGGCGGCTGAGTTGGCCTCCAAGGGTGCGGAAACGTTTATTTTCACAGACATTTCCCGCGACGGAATGATGCAGGGTCCGAATGTAGAGGCAATCGTGGCACTTGCGAAAAGCAGTGGACGCACCGTAATTGCTTCCGGTGGTGTCAGCAAGATGGATGATCTGATTACGTTAAGTGCCTATGCGCAAAAAGGTGTAGGCGGCGCTATTGTGGGTAAGGCATTGTATACAGGCAGCATTGATTTACAGGTCGCCGTACAAGCTGTAGCAAAGGCATAGGGGGAGTAGGCATGCTGGCTAAACGGATTATTCCCTGCCTGGACGTAAAGGATGGCAGGGTGGTTAAGGGTGTCAATTTTGTGAACTTACGCGATGCAGGCGATCCGGTAGAGCTGGCGGCGCTTTATGACCGGGAAGGCGCGGACGAAATCGTATTTCTGGATATTTCTGCTTCGGTTGAAGGTCGCGCCACTATGGAAGAGGTGGTTCGTCAGACAGCGGGGGAAATTGCCATTCCCTTCACCGTGGGCGGCGGGATATCGCATGTCGATGATATGAAGCGCATCCTGCGTGCAGGGGCGGATAAAATCGGCATTAATACGGCGGCTGTTCGTAACCCTCAGCTGATTGCGGAGGGTGCGCGCAGCTTTGGCTCACAATGCATCGTGGTTGCGATTGATGCCAAGTACAATGAGGCTTGGGGCGAGTGGGAAGTATATACGCACGGAGGGCGCACGCCATCGGGCATTCGGGCCTTGACCTGGGCCAAGGAGGCTGAACGGCTGGGGGCAGGCGAAATTCTGTTGACCAGCATGAATGCGGACGGAACCAAGGATGGTTTTGACCTGCCGCTGACCTCTGCGGTGTCGGATGCCGTGGGTATTCCGGTCATTGCTTCCGGTGGAGCGGGCAAGCAGGAGCATTTTTATGACGTGTTTACGGCGGGTAAAGCGGACGCTGGCTTAGCGGCAACCATTTTTCACTATAAAGAAATAGGAATTCCCGAGCTAAAACGGGATTTGAAGCGCAGAGGAGTGGAGATACGATGAGCAACGAATTGAACCAGCAGCTATCTCTGGAACAGGTATTGGATAATATTCGCTGGAGTGAAGCGGGACTTGTCTCAGCGATTGTGCAGGATGATGCCACGCTTCAAGTATTGACGCTGGCCTATATGAATCGAGAATCGCTGAAGCTTTCTCTGGAATCGGGAGAGACGTGGTTTTGGTCCCGTTCCAGACAGGAGCTGTGGCACAAGGGGGCAACCTCGGGGAATACGCAAAAAATCACCTCCATTCAGTTGGATTGTGACGGTGACGCTCTGCTTGTTCGTGTAATTCCCAATGGCCCTGCCTGCCATACCGGAGCGACGAGCTGCTTTTTTCGTGATATTTCCGCGCCAGGAACGGCTGTAGCTCCTGCTTCGGAAAATGCGGGGGGCCAAGCGTCGGTGGCGACTCAAACGGGCACGACTCATGCTGCAACAAACCGCTTTGAGGTGCTTGCCCAACTGGAAGCAATCATTAAGGAGCGGGAAGTGACACGTCCTGAAGGGGCCTATACGACCTACCTTTTTGACAAAGGCGTGGATAAGATTCTGAAAAAGGTTGGCGAAGAAGCATCCGAGACGATCATTGCCGCCAAGAATAAGGATAATGAGGAGCTTCGTCTGGAGGTCAGCGATCTGATCTATCACTTGCTGGTACTGTTACAGGAGCGCAAACTACCGCTGGATGATGTGCTGACTGAGTTGAACCGCCGTCATGAGCGTCCCCGTCGTGATTAAAATGGGTGCTGTAGCGCTGAAAGAGGGGAGTGCCACATGAAAATTGACTATCATACGCATCATGCCCGCTGTGGTCATGCGATAGGAAATCTGGAAGAGTATGTGCAGCAGGGTATTCGGTTGGGGTTGGATCAGCTCGGCTTGTCCGATCACATGCCGCTATTGCATGTTAACCCGGCCGACTATTACCCGGAGATGGCGATGCCTATGGAAGAGCTGCCCCGATATGTGGAAGAATGTCTGGAATTAAAGGAACGCTATAAGGGACAGATTGACATTCGTGTCGGCTTGGAAGGCGACTACATCGAGGGCTGGGAACAGGAAATCGAAGACATCATCACTGCATATCCGTGGGATTATGTGATTGGCTCCGTACATTTTCTCGGGGAGTGGGATGTAACAGATTTCCGTCAGGTGCACCATTGGGAAGGCAAAAATGTGCTGGAGGTGTACCGGACTTATTACGATGCGGTTTCCAAAGCGGCAGCGACCGGGTTGTATGACATCATGGGCCATCTGGATGTCATTAAGCGTTTCGGCCACTATCCGAAGCCGGAGGAAGCGGAGGAGCTGCGTGAGTTGGAGCGCTCTACACTCTCGGCCGTTGCCCGCAGCGGGCGGGCGATGGAGCTGAATGCATCGGGGCTATCCAAGCCCTGTGCAGAGATGTTCCCGAGCCGCCGCATGCTGGAGGAGGCATTGGCGCTAGGCATCCCGCTGACGATAGGGTCGGATGCTCATGATCCGGCGAAGCTGTCCGAGCATTTGGAGAAGGCGCGCGCGCTTCTGCATGAGGTCGGATATCGGGAGCTTGCCGTATTCCGGCAGCGTGAGCGCTCCACGGTGCCGTTGACGCTTTGATGTCTAGTTCTGCCTAATATATAGCCTTGTGACCAGCCGAACGTTGCCTTTTACACATGAAGGCGCGTGCGGCTATTTGGCTTTTTCACTCATTTTCCAGCGGCTGGGCCAGAGTTTGGTTCCGTTTTTTGGGATGAGGTATACCCTACTGTCAAGTCGTTTTGAAGTTGTGGTATACTGAAGGGTATGAACATGACAGTTACAGTTAAAGGAGGTGCCTTGGTTATTTATGAAAGGGAAACATCTGCGAGCTTCGGGACCTAGCCCTAAGATTATTGTTTTGCGTTTCGACGCATCTTTCTTTTTTGAGAAAGCTGTGCGCTCGCTTGATCGCAATCATTATGACAAGGCATTGAAATATTTTCGCAAAGCCGTTGAATATGAACCGGATAATCCGGTGAATCATTGCAATATGGCGGGTATATTATCAGAGATGGGGGATTATGCAGGCTCGAATGAGATCCTGTCCTCTGTTCTGAGCGACGTAGACCCGTCGATGACAGAGTGTTACTTCTATATGGCTAATAATTACGCCAATATGGAGCAGTTTGAAGAAGCGGAGAAAGCCTTGGTCACGTATTTGGAGGAGGACGAGGAAGGACAGTTTCTCGATGAAGCCGAGGAAATGATGGAGCTGCTCTATTATGAGCTGGACCGTCCAACCAAGCTGAACCGTATTAAGGCCCGGCAGGGAGTGGTCGAGCATGATCAGGCCCGTGTATTGCTGGAGGAAGGAAAGTTTGCGCAGGCAGCCCAATTGCTTAAGCAAATTTCTGAGGACCAGCCGGACATGTTCGCTGCGCGGAACAATCTGGCGCTGGCGTATTACTATATGGGACTGTTTCAAAATGCGAAGACTACCATTCTTCGGGTGCTGGAGGATGAACCGGGTAACTTGCATGCGCTGTGCAATCTGGCGATCTTTTATCAGCATGAGGGAGGCGGTCCGGAATTGGATCGCCTGATCCAAACGTTAACGGTAACCATACCATTTCAGGAGGAGCAGGTATTTAAGCTAGCTACTACAATGGGGATTCTCGGACGTCATGAGGAGGCCTACAGACATTTTCGCAGGTTGCTTCAAGGTGACGGAGAGAATAATGATGATGCCTCCCTGTACCATTATACGGCGGTGGCTGCCAGCAATACGGGGAGATATGCGGAAGCCCGGCGGTTGTGGGGTCATTTGCAAAAGCAGGATGCTTCCTCGGAAGTTCCGCGGTTTTTCCTGTCCCGGCTGGGGGAGCTCCAGCAGGAGGGTACACCGCTGCAAGTTCTCAGCTACCATTACCATCTCCCCTTTGAAGAACAATTCCGCATGTGGGAGAAGTTTGGAGCTGATCAGGTGCCTGACAGTATGAAGCGGGATCCGCTAATCCGGTCTTCCTTCTTCTGGGCGTTACGCCACGGCGATCGAGCGACCCAGCTTCAAGTCATTCAGGCGCTAAGCCTGATCGGTGACGATGAGGTGAGGCAGGCATTGGAATTCTTCGTAGAAGACCCGGATCAGGAAGGCGAGTTGAAACGTCGTGCCTTGCAAGTATTGCAAGAGCTGACGGAGCCGTCAGTTAAGGACATACAGGAGACAAATCAGGAAACGGAGCGACTTCTGCGACCAGAGTCAGAGAAGGTTCACCACGTATCCGAAGATGAGGTGTCTGCCCATTCAACTGTCCATCCGGAATGGCAGGCAGTGCTGGATAAGGTACTTGCCGTGATGAGCAAGTCTGATCCGGTCATGCAGCGCGATTTGAGGTCACTTTGGCTGGAATATCTGGATCGGCTTGCCCCGGAAGTCCCAATTGTTCAGCATACTGAGGGATGGGCAGCGGCGCTGGAATACTTGACAGCCAAAATGAATCATCATTCGGTGACCTATCAGGAAGTAGCTGACCGTTATGGTATTTCCGTATCGACCGTAAGCCGCTATGCACGCCAGATTGACAGCGTGTGTGGTATCAAGCAGAAGATGAAACAGCCGCTCTCCACGTTTAAAAAGCAGGTCTGAGACCTGCTACAAACACCACTTAAAAGGAGGCAACAAACGTATGTATAAATCCATAATTATTGGTACAGGTCCTGCAGGCTACACAGCAGCTATTTATTTGGCGCGCGCAAACATGAATCCACTGATCATTGAGGGAATGCAGCCCGGCGGGCAGCTTACCACAACGACTGAAATTGAAAATTTCCCGGGTTTTGAGCAAGGTATCCTCGGACCTGAGTTGATGGATAACATGCGCAAGCAGGCCGAACGCTTTGGCGCTGAATTTACTTCTGGCTGGGTAGAGGAAGTGGATTTCAGCAAGCGCCCTTTTAAAGTGAAGGTAGAGGGGAGAGGCATCATTGAGGCGGAGTCGGTGATTATTGCTACAGGAGCGTCCGCCAGATATCTTGGTATTCCGGGTGAGCAGGACAACGTGGGACGCGGAGTCAGCACTTGCGCGACCTGCGACGGCTTCTTTTTCCGTGGGAAAAAAATCATCGTAGTGGGTGGCGGCGATTCAGCCATGGAGGAAGCAAGCTTCCTGACCCGGTTTGCTTCCAGCGTAACCTTGGTTCACCGTCGCGATGAGCTGCGGGCGTCTAAAATTATGCAGGATCGCGCACGGGAAAATGAAAAAGTACAATGGGCGTTAAACCGGACTCCTGTGGAGGTCGTAACGGGAGAGACGGGATTAAAGGGCTTGAAGGTACACAATAATGTGACGAATCAGGATGAGCTGCTGGAGGCAGATGGTGTGTTCGTGGCAATCGGACATACGCCTAATACGGGCTTCCTGAATGGTCAAATCAGTACAGACGATCATGGCTATATTCAAGTGAAGCCAGGAACGACAGAAACGAACATTCCCGGGGTGTTTGCCTGTGGGGACGTGCAGGATAACCGTTACCGTCAAGCCATTACGGCTGCGGGAACAGGCTGCATGGCGGCTATGGATTGCGAGAAATATCTCGAAGGCAACGCTGTTCATGACTGGAGCGAAACACTGGATCAATAAAGAAAGCTACAGGATACAATTTGGCTAAGGTGAGGGCGATGGTTAGGCCCTGTTAAGCCGTGCCTTAGATTCAGGAAGAGAAAGCCTGCTGCATCTGCACAGGCTTTCTCCTTTTTATGGATAATGGGACCTGAAGTTCTGCTAATCCTATGCTTTCCAACAGGGAAGTGTCCTTGACCGTAACGGGGGCTTCAATTATAGTTGGAACGTAGGTAACTATTATAAGTCAGGATTTTAATCATATATTTCATACACAGTTTTTAAGTAAACATAAAGGTGGCTTGGAACATGTCTGAAAGTATCTATGTGGGTGTCGATTTGGGCGGTACAGCAATCAAGGTGGGCATTTGTAATGAAGACGGACAGCTTTTGCACACATACGAAGGACCAACGGAAACAGCTAAGGGCGTAGACGTTGTGATCAGCAATATCGAAAAATATGTGCGGCACATTGTTGAGCAATCTCCCTATGAATGGGATCAACTGAAGGGTGTCGGAGCGGGCGTTGCCGGTTTTACGAATGTTCGCGAAGGCATTATAGTCCTCGCTCCCAATATTGGCTTTCGTGACGTACCGATTCGTGCACTGTTGGAGGAACGGATCGGCAAGCCTGTAAAAATAGATAACGATGCTAACGTCGCTGCACTTGGTGAAGCTTGGGCTGGGGCGGGCAAAGGCATAGAAAACTGCGTATGCTATACCCTCGGTACGGGTGTAGGTGGTGGTATTATTATTAATGGTAAAATATATCAGGGCTTCTCAGGTATGGCCGGAGAAATTGGCCACATTAGCGTCGTACCGGATTTGGAGGCCATTCAGTGCGGCTGCGGCAAAATGGGCTGTCTGGAAACCGTATCTTCCGCAACGGGAATTATCCGAATGGCACATGACGCTGTAGAACGTGGAGATCGAACTTCCCTGGCGTTGGTAGATCAAATCGCAGCCAAGGAAGTATTTGATGCAGCCAAGGCCGGGGATGAGGTTGCATTGCGTATTGTGAAGCGGGCTGCCTTTTATTTGGGTAAATCTATGGCAGCGGTTGCCGCCGTGCTAAACCCGGAGCTGTTTATTGTAGGCGGTGGTGTTTCCAAAGCAGGTGATTTCTTGTTCGAGGAGATGCGTCTGGTATATGCCAAATTGACACCTGAGCCACTCCAGCAAGCGGTATCTATTGTTCCGGCAGCGCTTGGCAATGACGCAGGTATCGTAGGAGCAGCGGGTTTGCTGCTACGATACTGATCCATAGGTTACTGACATAGAGTGTGTTGAAGCAAAAAGGAGAGGGAAGTCCATATGACAGACAACCTAAAAAACGCTGCGCCGTGGGCAACACTCATTATTATTACGGGAATGTCAGGCGCAGGGAAGACCATTGCAGTGCAAAGCTTGGAAGATTTGGGTTTCTTCTGCGTTGATAATTTACCGCCTGTGCTGATTCCCAAGTTTGCTGAACTAATTGAGCAGTCCAACGGTAAGATAGGCAAAGTGGCGTTGGTGATTGACTTGCGTGGACGAGAATTTTTTACGGCTTTATCGGAATCATTGAACTATATTAAGGATCATTTTACGATTCATTGTGAGATTTTGTTCCTGAATGCCAATGACGGTGTTCTCGTACAGCGATACAAGGAAAGCCGTCGCCGCCACCCGCTTGCTCCGGATGGTATGCCTTTGGACGGAATACGGCTGGAGCGCAAAATGTTGGAAGAGCTGAAAAGCTCAGCAACACAAGTCATTGATACAAGTGTGATGAAGCCTGCAACCTTAAAGGCGCGGATTATTTCCCGATTTTCTCATCTGGAGAGCAGCATGCTTTCCGTAAACATTACCTCGTTCGGTTTCAAATATGGTATTCCCATTGATGCTGATCTTATATTCGACGTGCGTTTCCTGCCCAATCCTCACTATGTGGACCAATTGCGGCCACACACCGGACAGGATAGCGATGTATATGATTATGTTATGAAATGGCCTGAGACTCAGGCATTTTTGACCAAGCTGCTGGATATGTTACATTTTTTGATTCCGCAATACCGCAAAGAAGGCAAGAGCCAGGTCATTATTGGTATCGGCTGTACCGGTGGTAAGCATCGTTCTGTCGCGATATCTGAATATTTAGGAAAAATGCTGGGTGCCAGTGAAACAGAATCCGTTTCTGTTTCACATCGGGATGCTGAACGTGACCGGCATTAATGAGGTGAAAATATGAGCGAGACCGGATCACAACGGGAGCGCCCTCGTATTGTTGTTATGGGTGGCGGAACCGGCTTGTCCGTCATGCTGCGGGGGTTGAAACAAAAGCCACTGGATATTACGGCTATTGTTACAGTCGCTGACGATGGCGGAAGCTCCGGGATATTGCGCAGTGAGCTGCAAATGCCCCCTCCGGGGGATATTAGAAATGTACTGACTGCACTGGCTGATGTAGAGCCGGTGATGTCCGATATGCTGAAATACCGCTTCGGCGCAGGATCAGGCTTGGCAGGCCATAGTCTGGGCAACCTGATTTTAGCGGCGATGACCGATATATCGGGAGATTTTGTGACGGCGGTGCGTGAGCTTAGCCGTGTATTTGCTGTACGGGGGCGTGTGCTGCCGGCGGCTGAAGAAGGCGTTGTGCTGAGTGCCGAAATGGAGGATGGCACGGTGGTTACCGGTGAATCCAAAATTCCGGAAGCGGGCGGCAGAATCAAACGTGTTTTTCTTGAACCGACTCACGTGGAGCCGTTGCCTGAGGCTGTAGAGGCCATTAATGAAGCCGATGCGATCCTGATTGGTCCTGGCAGTCTGTACACCAGCATTTTGCCCAACCTGCTCGTACCGAAGCTTGCAGAGGCTGTAGTGAAATCTGACGCCATCAAAATATTCGTCTGCAACGTTATGACTCAGCCGGGCGAAACGGATGGATATACCGTGGGAGACCACTTGCAGGCTATTTATGAACATGTAGGGCATCAATTGTTTGATTATGTAATCGTCAATAATGGAGAAATTCCGCCTCAAGTACAGGAAATGTATGCCGAGCAGGGAGCCAAGCCAGTTCAAGTAGATATGGGAGAGCTGACTGACCGGGGCTATAAAGTGGTTGCAGATACGCTTGTTCTGTTCCGCACCTATTTACGGCACGATGCCGACAAACTGAGCCAGCACATTTACCAATTGGTACAAAACTGGATATTAAGAAGGAGGTGAGTCCCTTGTCCTTTGCGGCACAAACAAAAAAAGAGCTTACGATGATCGAGAGCCAGCCCTGCTGTGAAAAAGCAGAATTATCTGCACTCATACGTATGCTCGGGTCCGTCCAGCTGTCCAATAAAAGGGTGATATTGGATGTATCCACAGAAAATGCCGCGATTGCAAGGCGGATTTACTCCTTGATCAAAAAGCATTTTCAAGTTCATATCGAGCTGCTTGTACGGAAAAAAATGCGTCTGAAAAAAAATAACGTGTACATTGTCCGCATTCCAAGCGGTGTACAAGAGCTGTTGAAGGATCTTTACATTGTATCAGAAGGGTTCTTGTTCACGGACGGGATTAATCGGGATATCATTCGGAAAAACTGTTGTAAGCGGGCTTATTTGCGTGGCGCTTTTATGGCAGGTGGGTCTGTGAACAATCCAGAGGGATCGTCTTATCATCTGGAGATTTCCTCGATGTATGAGGAGCATTGCCAGGCACTGGTCGATCTGGCGAATGAGTTTCATCTGAATGCCCGCTGCATTGAGCGAAAAAAAGGCTTTATTCTCTACATCAAGGAAGGCGAAAAGATCATTGAGCTACTCAGCATCATTGGGGCGCATCAGGCTTTGTTCAAATTTGAGGATGTCCGCATTATGCGTGATATGCGCAATTCCGTAAACCGGATTGTTAATTGCGAAACGGCTAATCTGAACAAGACGATTGGAGCTGCTGTCCGGCAAATTGAGAATATAAAGTTGCTGGAGAGGGAAGTCGGTCTGGATACGCTGCCAGATAAGCTGCGTGAAGTGGCGGAAATACGTCTGGCTCATCCTGACTTAAATTTGAAAGAAGTCGGGGAAATGCTCAAAGGGGTCGTGAGTAAATCGGGTGTCAACCATCGGCTTCGTAAAATTGACGAGATGGCTGACAAAATCAGGGGAGAAAACGGCCTGATTCCTTAAAAGGAGTGTCTGTGGGGCTTCAGCCCCGGATTTTTTAGTTTTTTTTCTAGTGTCTGTCCCGGGTTAATGTTATAATGTGATAAATAAAATGGAGTAAGTAGTGTCCAGATTTATTTGATGAGGGGGAAAGCTGACATGTCAAAACATCCAGTAGTTGTACGCTTGAAAACAGGACTGCACGCCAGACCTGCTGCGTTGTTCGTACAGGAAGCAAATAAATATTCATCTGAGATTTTTGTGGAAAAAGAAGACAAAAAGGTTAATGCCAAGAGTATTATGGGTATTATGAGCCTTGCCATCAGTACAGGAACTGAAATTAACATTAGTGCTGAAGGTGCGGACGCCGAGCAGGCTGTAAACGCTTTAGTAAATCTGGTTAGTAAAGTAGAGCTGGAAAATCAATAAACAAACATTTGCTTTGTGATATGGTAAATGCTCTTAGTGAAAAGCCCCTTTGGGGGCTTTTTTTGTACCCGAAAAAACAGAGTGGGCAATCCCCTGTTGGGCTGCTACAATGTGGTCTCTTTGAATATCGGCGCTGTGTTTAGCCCAAGATAAAAGAAATTTACATTCTGTGATGGTACTCTGTTTCGAAAATGTGGTGCCTAACTGCAACCTTTTCCCTTAGTTTCCGTCTGGAAGGTACACACATCATCAAGAAAAGAGGGCGAATATGATGAAGCATTGGACAAAAGCTGCAAATACAGCAGTTCTGGCAGGAGCATTATTGGCAGGAGTAGTAGCGGGAGGATTATGGACAGGAACAGATCGTGCCTATGCCGCGTCAACATCTACGACGGTAAGCAGTGTAATTAATGTGAGTGGCAGCGGGGAAGTATTGGTTAAACCCGATATTGCCTATTTATCCATCGGCGTACAATCTGAAGGAAATACAGCAGCCGCTGCCCAAAAAGCCAACGCCGTTAAAATAAGTAAGGTCACACAATTACTGAAAGAAAAGTGGAACATCAGTGCAGACGACATTCAGACGAGCCAGTTCTACGTGCAGCCTAACTATACCTATGACGAAAAACAGGGACAGAAGCTCAAAGGCTACATTGCCAACCATACGCTTTCCGTCAAGTACCGTAATTTGGATAAAATCGGTCAGTTACTGGATGAGGCTACACTGTCTGGAGCGAACAACGTGGATAATGTACGTTTTTCGGTAGAAAATTCCTCAGCTTATGAAGAAGAAGCGATTGCCAAGGCGTTGGGGAATGCTCAATCCAAAGCCAGTGCTGTAGCCAAGGCAACCAAACGTGGGCTTGGAAATCTCTTGAATGTAACGGTAGAGGGGGGAGATGCCCAAATCTTCACACAACGTGAGGCTGCTATGAGTAAGGCACTCATGGATACAAGTGGTGGAACAGAGATACAGTCTGGTCAAGTGACTGTGAAAGTCCAAGTGTCGGCACAATACGAATTGAACTAACGTACAGATGATAACGAAGCCACAAGCGCCCTGCTTTTTATTTGCAGGATGGCTTGCTGGCTTTTTTTATATGCCGAAACTATTTTGTCATGAGTCTGTAACGGCTGGCGCCTACTAGATGTACAGATTGAAATCGGGGAGTGTACAGATTGTAAACTACGAACATAGGGGTATAGATATAATAAGTAAAGTAATCAACACACTTAGGTTACACACATCTATAACAGGAGGAATATTTTAATATGAATAAGTATACGAAAAAATGGGGCTCTGCACTGCTAGCAGCGGGAATTTTAGCAGGAGTCGCAGTTGTTCCCGTTTCCTATATCGAGGCTGCTTCATCCAAACAACAGGCTACAGCACAGCCACCAGGTGTTTCTATCCAATGGAATGGTAAAACGTTGGCCACCAATGGAATTCAGGTGAACGGAAGCACATTGATTCCCGTAGCAGCGCTGCGCGACAGCCTAGGAATTCCGGTAAGCTATGATACCAAAACAGCGACATATACTGTAGGCAGCGGTTACAATATTCTTTACATCATGTCCCCTTCCTCCGATGGTTCCTATGTCAATGTCAATGGAATAAGCACACGCAACATGAGCGCCAAACAGATCGCCGGGAAGCTGTACATTCCTATGAGTCTGCTGAAAGACTATCTGGGTATTGATGCTCAGTGGAATGCAGCTCAGAAAACAGTGGTGTTAAGCAAAAGCCAGCTGAATCCGATCACGATTATGTCCCAATCTCTTCCGGCTTCGAGTGACTCTAAGGTGAACTACAAGGTCAACTATCCGCAAATCAGTAATAGCCAGTTGAATGCCGAAGCTCAGCAGGCGATTAACGGTGTGCTTAAAAAACATGCGGAAGAAATGCTGGCGGCAGGCAAAAAGCAAGTGGCTGAGGGAGGCGCTACAGCGCAAAGGCCGTATGAGTTTGGCAATGATTTTGCAATTGCCTATAACAAGGGTGGTATTTTAAGTGTAATTATGCAGGATTATTCGTATACAGGTGGTGCGCATGGCATGGCCGCCCGTAAAGGGTATACGTTCTCGCTGTCCGATGGCAAACAGCTTCAATTGCCTGACGTGCTGAAAGCTAGCCCAAATTATAAAAAGTTCCTCAATAGTGACCTGAAGAAAAAAATGGATGCACTTCAGGCTGACGCAGGAGGTTTCGGCGGATTTAAGGAGCTTGCAGCTAATCCGAATTTTTATGTAACCAATAGTGGGTTGACGCTTGTTTTTGATCTATACGAATATACACCATATGCGTATGGTATTCCTGAGTTCACCTACACGTTTAGCCAACTGTTACCTCAAGGTGGTAAGCCTTTCGTGAAACAGAATCCATAGTACAAATGGATAATAGTTGGAATATCTGTACACAAAAGAATAGTAAACGAAAAAAGCTGCCTATCGGATGCGAACATCCAGGGCAGCTTTTTTCGTTACTAGCTATTCAGAGGCCATAAGTCGTTCTCTTACACACCTTCTGGAGAGGAGCTAGTAAGCACTTTATCAATAATACCGTATTCCTTGGCATCATCAGCGGACATGAAATAATCACGGTCTGTGTCTTTTTCAATGCGCTCCAGTGGTTGGCCTGTGCGATCTGCGAGAATGCGGTTCAATTTGTCACGCATTTTCAGAATGCGGCGGGCGCGGATTTCGATATCCGTTGCCTGACCTTGTGCACCACCCAATGGTTGGTGAATCATGATTTCACTGTTTGGCAAAGCAAAACGTTTGCCCTTGGCACCGGCGTTCAACAAGAAAGCACCCATGGAAGCCGCCATACCTACACAAATCGTAGACACGTCAGGTTTAATGTATTGCATTGTATCGAATATGGCCATACCGGCTGTAATGGAACCGCCAGGGCTGTTAACATACAAGTGAATGTCTTTTTCAGGATCTTCGGCAGCCAAAAACAGCATTTGCGCAATAATAGAGTTGGCTACAGCGTCATTGACGTCCGAGCCCAACAAAATAATGCGATCCTTCAACAGTCTGGAATAAATGTCATAGGCGCGTTCGCCGCGGTTACTTTGTTCTACTACCATAGGAACATAGCTCACGTCAAAAAACCTCCCTTTAATATCGTTAATGGATTTGGTGGACATGCCGATTACACGTCCCTATTTATAAACTGTTACCGTATTAACCACATGATAAACAATTTCAAACAAAAAGTCAAAGAAAGTCAAACTATTAGTCAAAAAAAAGAGCCCTCTGCGCTCTTATTGGTTAAAACAGTATATAGAAGCATTTAAACATTCATATAAAATGGCGCGCCCGCGAGGAATCGAACCTCGATCTCAGGCTCCGGAGGCCTACGTCATATCCGTTGGACCACGGGCGCACAGCTAATTGGAAACAAAGATGATTATATGATATACGGCATTGAATTGCAAGCTTTTATTACGTGCGCATATTCACATAAAAAGTTGAGAAATATAGGTTCAGATAGACTTGCATGTGGAGCAAATATTGGGTAAGATATACGTGGGACTTAAAAAGTTAACCCGGGACGTTTTAAGACCAGTTAGTGATATAGCATTTAAGGGAAAGAACTTAGAAGTGTGCGGGAGTGGAAAGCATGCGAAAGATATTAGAAATACAGAAGCAGCTTCTGCCCGACCTCATGGATATTTTGAAAAAAAGGTACACAATCCTGCATCAGATTATGCTGTCCGATGTTATTGGACGCAGAACGCTGGCGGCTTCACTGAACATGACCGAGCGCGTGTTGCGCGCCGAAACCGATCTTCTTAAAGCCCAAGGGCTGATTGAGATTGAGAGTGTGGGCATGAAGGTGAGCAAAGCAGGACTGGATCTGCTGGAACAGCTGGAGCCGATTGCGAACAACTTGTTCGGTCTGTCCCAATTGGAGGATCAGATTCGTCTAGCCTATGGCTTGAGGAAGGTGGTTGTCGTTCCAGGGGATTCGGATGCTTCTCCTTTAACGAAGCAGGAGCTGGGCCGTGCTGGGGCAAAAGCGCTGCTGAGTGTTATGGACGACGAGGATGTGGTCGCCGTAACAGGTGGCACGACGATTGCCGACGTGGCGGACCAACTGACACTACCTGCTAATGGCCCACTTAAGGGCGGATGGTTCGTACCAGCACGTGGGGGTTTGGGAGAAAGCATGGAAATGCAGGCGAACACAATTGCTTCCACCATGGCTCGTAAGGTTGGCTCACAATACCGTCTGCTCCATGTACCGGATTTGCTCAGCAATCATGCTTACAACTCCCTGCTTGAAGATACGAATATTCAGGATATTTTAAGCCTGATTCGCGAGAGTCGGATCATCATTCACGGGATAGGCAACGCTATAGCAATGGCACGTAGACGCAAGCTCGACCCTGAAACCTTTGCCCAGATTAGCAGTGAGGGCGCGGTTGCCGAATCGTTTGGCTATTATTTTAACGAAGACGGCGTCGTTGTTCACAGAATGCTGACGCTTGGACTCCGTTTGGAGGATATCAGGCGTACCGAGACGGTTCTAGGCGTAGCTGGAGGTAAGAGCAAGGCGGCTGCTATTCATGCAGTGCTGCGTTTCGGGCAGGAAGATATTCTTGTCACCGACGAAGGCGCTGCTGCTGAAATTGTAAGCTATTATTTGAATGGTTGAACGGATTTATGAATTGTGTTGTCTTGACGGGCTTTCGGGTCTGTCTTGAATATATAAACTAAACGAACTTTGGGAGGAACTCACTCATGACAGTTAAAGTTGGTATTAACGGTTTCGGACGTATTGGACGCCTTGCTTTCCGCCGGATTCAAAACGTGGAAGGTATTGAAGTAGTAGCAATCAATGATTTGACAGATTCCAAAATGCTGGCACATCTGTTGAAATATGATACAACACAAGGTACTTTCCAAGGAGAAGTAGAAGTACACGATGGCTTCTTCAAAGTTAACGGTAAAGAAGTTAAGGTTTTGGCTAACCGCAACCCTGAAGAACTGCCTTGGGGAGACCTGGGTGTAGATATCGTTCTGGAATGTACAGGTTTCTTCACAACTAAAGAAGCTGCTGAGAAACATTTGAAAGGCGGCGCTAAAAAAGTTGTCATCTCCGCTCCAGCTACTGGCGACATGAAAACTGTCGTTTACAACGTAAACCATGAAATTCTGGACGGTACTGAAACTGTAATCTCCGGTGCTTCTTGCACAACAAACTGCTTGGCTCCTATGGCTAAAACTTTGCAAGACAAATTTGGTATCGTTGAAGGCCTGATGACTACAATTCATGCTTACACTGGCGACCAAAACACGTTGGATGCTCCACATGCTAAAGGCGACTTCCGTCGTGCTCGCGCTGCAGCTGAAAACATCATTCCTAACACAACTGGTGCTGCTAAAGCCATCGGTCTGGTAATTCCTGAACTGAAAGGTAAACTGGATGGCGCGGCTCAACGTGTACCAGTAGCAACTGGCTCCCTGACTGAGCTGGTAACTGTTCTGGAGAAAAACGTAACTGTTGAAGAAATCAACGCTGCGATGAAAGAAGCTTCCGATCCTGAAACTTACGGCTACACTGAAGACGAGATCGTTTCTTCCGACATCAAAGGTATCACTTTCGGTTCTTTGTTTGATGCAACTCAAACTAAAGTCCTGACTGTTGGCGACAAACAACTGGTGAAAACTGTAGCTTGGTATGACAATGAAATGTCCTACACTGCACAATTGATCCGTACGTTGGAATACTTCGCTAAATTGGCTAAATAAGAACAGTCTTATCGCGCAACATCATAGAGCGGAAACAGGTTATTGTTTCCGCTCTTTATATATCAAAATGTGCCTTAAATTCCTGTTTCGTAAAATTAAAAGGGTGCGGAGGAATATGGAGATGAACAAAAAGAGCGTACGTGATATAGAACTGAATGGAAAACGGGTGTTTGTTCGTGTAGATTTTAACGTTCCGGTTGAGGACGGTAAAATTACGGATGACAAGCGTATTCGTGAAACCTTGCCAACGATTAACTACCTGATTGAAAAAGGTGCAAAAGTTATTTTGGCGAGTCACTTTGGACGTCCAAAAGGTCAGGTTGTTGAATCTATGCGTCTGACTCCTGCTGGCGTGCGTTTGTCTGAACTGCTCAAAAAGCCTGTTGTTAAAGTGGATGATGCAGTTGGTGAGGCTGTTAAAGCGAAAGTGGCTGAACTGCAAAACGGCGATGTGCTGTTGCTTGAAAATGTACGTTTCTATCCAGGAGAAGAGAAAAATGATCCTGAACTGGCAAAGCAATTTGCTGAGCTGGCTGACATTTTCGTGAATGATGCATTTGGTGCAGCGCACCGTGCTCATGCTTCTACAGAAGGTATCGCGCATCTTCTTCCGGCTGTTTCCGGCTTGCTGATGGAGAAAGAATTGTCTGTAATCGGTAAAGCTCTTTCAAACCCGGATCGTCCTTTTACAGCCATTATCGGCGGCTCCAAAGTAAAAGACAAAATCGACGTGATTGACAACCTGCTGAACATTGCAGATAACGTAATCATTGGCGGCGGTTTGGCTTATACATTTTTTAAAGCTCAAGGTCATGAAGTGGGCCAATCCCTACTGGATGAATCCAAACTGGATGTAGCACTTGGATTTATCGAAAAAGCGAAGAAGCTCGGCAAAAACTTCTACCTTCCGGTAGATATCGTTATTTCTGACGATTTCAGCGCTACAGCGAACACGAACATTGTGGACATCGATGGTATTCCTGCAGATTGGGAAGGCGTGGATATCGGACCGGAAACACGTAAAATCTATGCAGATGTTATCAAAAACTCCAAATTGGTTGTTTGGAATGGACCAATGGGTGTATTTGAAATGGAGCCTTTTGCTGGCGGTACGCGTGAAGTAGCGGAAGCTTGTGCAACAACAGAAGCATACACCATCATTGGTGGCGGTGATTCTGCGGCTGCGGCCGAGAAATTCCACTTGGCTGACAAAATGGATCATATCTCTACTGGCGGCGGCGCATCCTTGGAATTTATGGAAGGCAAAGCACTTCCGGGTGTTGTTGCACTCAACGATAAGTAATCAAACGTACTGCGTATAATAAATGCTTTAGGGCACCTAATAGTTAGGAGTTGAAACCATTGAGAACACCGATTATCGCGGGTAACTGGAAGATGTTTAAAACCGTACCAGAAGCTAAAACTTTCATCGAAGAGATCAAAGGCAAAGCAGAGGTTGCAGGGGTGGAAAGCGTGATTTGCGCACCATTTACGAATCTTCCTGCTCTGGTTGAAGCAGTAAAAGGTACATCTATCAAAATCGGCGCACAAAACCTGCACTTTGCAGAAGACGGCGCATTTACAGGTGAAATCAGCGGCGGGATGCTGAAAGATCTGGGCGTAGATTACGTTGTGATCGGACACTCCGAGCGTCGTGAATATTTTAACGAAACAGACGAAACGGTGAACAAAAAGGTTCATGCGGCATTCCGCCACGACCTGACTCCGATCGTATGTGTAGGCGAAAAGCTGGAAGACCGTGAAGCCGGTCAAACCAAAGAGGTTGTAAAAGTGCAAACTGTAGCGGCTTTTGCTGGTTTGGCTAAAGATCAGGCTGCACAAGTGGTTGTTGCTTATGAGCCAATTTGGGCAATTGGAACAGGTAAATCCTCCACTTCGCAGGATGCGAATGAAGTTATTTCCTATATCCGTAGTTTGTTGAAAGAACTGTACGATGAAAATACTGCAAATGCTGTACGGATTCAGTATGGTGGCAGCGTGAAACCTGAAAATGTGGCTGAATATCTGGGCCAAAGCGACATCGACGGCGCACTTGTAGGTGGCGCTAGTCTTCAACCAGCGTCTTACATCGCGCTTGTTGAGGGGGCGAAGTAAGATGACAGTACCAAAACCGGTAGCCTTAATTATTATGGATGGATTCGGACTGCGCGAAACTGTGGAAGGCAATGCGGTTGCACAGGCGAACAAGCCGAACTACGACCAATACTTAAGACAATACCCTCATTCAACGCTTACAGCGTCTGGTGAAGCGGTAGGTCTGCCGGAAGGGCAAATGGGTAACTCCGAAGTCGGTCATCTGAACATCGGCGCAGGCCGGATTGTATATCAGAGTTTGACCCGCATTTCGAAGTCCATTCGCGAAGGCGAGTTCTTCCAGAATGAAACTTTACTTAAAGCAGTACAGCATGCCAAAAAGAACAACACGAAGCTTCATCTGTACGGACTTTTGTCTGATGGTGGTGTGCATAGCCATATTAGCCATCTGTTTGCTATGCTGGATCTGGCGAAAAAAGAAGGTTTAACAGAAGTATACATTCATGCATTTATGGATGGACGCGATGTTATGTCTGACAGCGGCGTGGACTTCATGCAGCAGCTGATCGCCAAAATTCAGGAAGTGGGTATTGGTAAAATCGCGACTGTACAAGGACGCTATTATGCCATGGACCGCGACAAACGTTGGGAGCGTGTAGAGAAATCTTACCGTGCAATCGTGTACGGCGAAGGTCCTCAATATACAGATCCAATGGAAGCGTTGAAAGAATCGTATGAAAAATCGGTGTTCGATGAATTTGTGGAGCCGACGGTTATTGTGAAGGCTGACGGAAGCCCTGTAGGGCTGGTCGAAAGCAATGACTCAGTAATCTTCCTAAATTTCCGTCCTGACCGTGCGATTCAATTGTCTCAGGTATTTACGAACAAGGATTTCCGTGGCTTTGATCGCGGGCCGAAATTACCTAAAGATTTGCACTTTGTTTGCCTGACATTGTTCAGTGAAACGGTTGAAGGCTTCGTAGCCTACGAACCGAAAAACCTGGATAACACATTCGGCGAAGTTTTGGTGCAGAACAACAAAAAGCAATTGCGTATTGCCGAGACCGAAAAATATCCGCACGTTACCTTCTTTTTCAGTGGTGGTCGTGATGTAGAACTGCCTGGCGAAACTCGTGTTTTGATTAACTCGCCTAAAGTGGCTACATATGATTTGCAGCCTGAAATGAGCGCTTACGAGGTTGCGGATGCTGCTGTTAAGGAAATCGAAGCCGATAAGCATGATGCGATTATCCTGAACTTTGCCAATCCGGATATGGTTGGACACTCCGGCATGTTGGAGCCAACGATCAAGGCGGTAGAGACGACGGATGAATGTGTTGGACGTGTTGTAGATGCGGTTAAAGCCAAAGGTGGCACTGTTATCATCATTGCCGACCATGGTAACGCGGATATGGAAGTTGACGAGCAGGGACGCCCGTTCACAGCTCACACGACCAATCCGGTTCCGTTCATATTGACTGACGAAAATATCGTTTTGCGTGAGCATGGAATACTGGCTGACGTAGCTCCGACGCTTCTGGATTTGATGCAGCTTCCGCAGCCTGCGGAAATGACAGGAAAATCTATGATTGCATCCCGCAAGTAAGCTTGATTTAATAAGTATAGGCTTGACCAATAAATCATGATCGACAAAGGAGATTAAGTACAAATGACTATTATTTCTGACGTGTACGCTCGCGAAGTCCTCGATTCTCGTGGTAACCCAACTGTTGAAGTGGAAGTATATCTGGAATCCGGTGCTATCGGTAGTGCCATCGTTCCTTCCGGTGCCTCTACTGGCGCTCACGAAGCTGTAGAGCTTCGCGATAACGACAAGTCCCGTTACCTGGGTAAAGGCGTTCTGCAAGCTGTTAAAAACGTAAACGAAATCATCGCTCCTGAAGTGATCGGCCTGGATGCTGTAAACCAAGTGGAAATTGACACATTGATGATCAAACTTGACGGAACACACAACAAAGGTAAACTGGGTGCAAACGCGATTCTGGCTGTATCCATGGCTGTAGCTCGCGCTGCTGCTGAAGCTCTGGGTCTGCCATTGTACACTTACCTGGGCGGATTCAATGCTAAACAATTGCCAGTACCAATGATGAACATCGTTAACGGTGGCGCACATGCCGACAACAACGTTGACGTACAAGAGTTCATGGTTCTGCCTGTAGGAGCTCCTACTTTCAAAGAAGCTCTGCGTGTTGGTGCAGAAATCTTCCACAACCTGAAATCCGTACTGAACTCTAAAGGTTTGAACACAGCTGTTGGCGATGAAGGCGGTTTTGCTCCTAACTTCAAATCCAACGAAGAAGCTCTGTCCACTATTATCGAAGCGATCGAAAAAGCTGGTTACAAACCAGGCGTTGACGTATTCCTCGGTATGGACGTTGCTTCCACTGAGTTCTACAAAGATGGAAAATACACACTGGAAGGCGAAGGGAAATCCTTCACTTCTGCTGAATTCGTTGACCTGCTTGCTTCTTGGGTTGATAAATATCCAATCATCACCATCGAAGATGGTTGCTCCGAAGATGACTGGGAAGGTTGGAAATTGCTCACTGAAAAACTGGGCAACAAAATCCAATTGGTTGGTGACGACCTGTTCGTAACTAACACAGAGCGTCTGGGTAAAGGTATCGAAGAAAACATCGGTAACTCCATCCTGATCAAAGTAAACCAAATCGGTACGCTAACTGAAACATTCGACGCTATCGAGTTGGCTAAACGTGCAGGATACACAGCTGTAATCTCTCACCGTTCCGGTGAATCCGAAGACAGCACAATTGCTGATATCGCTGTTGCAACAAATGCAGGCCAAATTAAAACAGGTGCGCCTTCCCGTACTGACCGTATCGCGAAGTACAACCAATTGCTCCGCATTGAGGACCAACTGGGTGAACTGGCTCAATACCACGGCCTGAAATCTTTCTACAACCTGAAAAAATAATATTACACCAAAATGCTGACGGTGGTCAGGCGGCTGTGATTCAAGAACACGGAGTCTGAGTGCTCGAAGCCTTTTACGTAATTACAAAACAGATCTGTTCGCTAACGTGAGCAGGTCTGTTTTTTTGTTTTTTCTTATGTGATGTCAGTTATACTCTTTTGCAAGACTTAATGAAGTGGCTCGGTATAGCTGGTTGTTATCTACTGGAAGCTGTGGTAGAATAAAAATAGTGTTTTGCGTTAATTTCCGGCTATTCATAACATGATATGATCATGTTTTCATAAAAGAGGCTGTGTTGTTTTGCAAAACGGATGTATTAGCTCAGGAGGTGGGATTTTTCATGGAAATCTTTTTGAAAGTGCTGCTCGTTGTGTTCTCTATTGCTGTTATTGCGGTTGTTTTACTGCAAAAGGGGAAAAGTGCAGGTTTGTCCGGTGCCATCTCTGGCGGTGCTGAGCATCTGTTCGGCAAGACAAAAGCTCGCGGTATGGATTTGATTTTACAGCGCGTGACTGCTGTTTTGGGTGCGGGCTTTATGATCGTTTCCGTTTTGGTTGCATTTTTTGCAAAATAAGCTAAATAATAACCTTAAGCCTTCGTTTCACGGGAAACGGGGGCTTTTTTGGATTTTAGACAGGCAGGGATGCCGTCGATTAAATTCGTGTATACTAGGGTATGAGTATATGAAGAGCCTTGTATCAGGAACAAGGAACATGCGGATTATTACTGAAAATTAAAGGTCACCCGAGGTGGACGATATTATGATAACAGAGCAACAATTACTTGATTTTATGCGCGAGACCGCATACAAACCTATGACTTACCAGGAGCTTGAGCAGCATTTTGAAATTAAGGACGCGGCGGATTTTCGCGAATTTCTTAAGCTTTTGAACGCGCTGGAGGAAGACGGAAAAATTCTGCTGACTCGGACGAACCGCTATGGTGTGCCGGAACGGATGGATTTGCAACGCGGACGTTTGCAGGCTCATGCCAAGGGATTTGCTTTTCTGATCCCGGAAGACCGGGAGCACCCGGATGTGTACATTCATGCTAATGACTTGAAGAGTGCAATGAATGGAGACACGGTACTGGTAAGAGTAACGTCGAAGGGACCTTCGGGTGGCCGTTTGGAAGGCGAAGTCGTGCGGATCGTGAAGCGCGCAGTGCTACAGGTGGTAGGCGTGTTCCAGAGCCACGAAGCATACGGTTTTGTTTTGCCGGATGATAAGCGCATTAACCGGGATATTTTCATTCCAAAAGCCAGCTCCAACGGAGCCGTGAACGGTCAAAAAGTCGTTGTGCGCATTGTGAGCTATCCGGAAGGACGAGCTGCGGCGGAAGGCGAAGTGTTGGAGGTGCTGGGTCACAAGGATGATCCGGGCGTCGATATTTTGTCGGTCATTCGCAAGCATCAACTCCCTGAAGCTTTTCCCGATGAAGTGACAGAGGAAGCGGAAAAGGCCCCCGATGCGATTACCGAAGAGGAAATTGTACGTCAAAGGCGGCGCGATCTGCGCGATAAAACGATTGTTACGATTGATGGCGAGGATGCCAAGGATCTGGATGATGCGGTTAATGTAGAGCGTCTGCCGAACGGCAACTACCGTCTGGGCGTTCATATTGCCGACGTAGGATATTATGTGCGTGAGAGCTCCAAGCTGGATCAGGAGGCGTATAACCGCGGCTGTAGCGTGTACTTGGTGGACCGTGTTATTCCTATGCTTCCGCATCGGCTTTCGAACGGGATTTGTTCTTTGAATCCACAGGTGGATCGGCTGACTTTGTCCTGCGAGATGGAATTCAATGAGCATATGAAGGTTGTAAAACATGATGTCTTCACCAGTGTCATTAAAACGAAGGAACGAATGACATACACCAACGTTCGCAAAATCCTCGAAGAGGAAGATGCTGAACTGATGGAACGGTATAAGGAGCTGGTGGAAGACTTCCGTACGATGAAGGAACTGGCTTTGAAACTGCGAGCTAACCGGATGCGCCGGGGTGCGGTTGATTTTGATTTTGATGAAGCAAAAGTGATTGTGAATGATGAAGGCAAGGCTGTGGATATCGTTAAAAGAGAGCGCACCATTGCCGAGCAGATCATTGAAGAGTTCATGCTGGCAGCCAATGAGACGGTAGCCGAGCATTTTCACTGGCTCAAAGTGCCGTTCCTGTATCGGATTCATGAGGACCCGGACCCAGAAAAGTTGCAAAACTTTATGGCTTTTGCTGCCAATTTTGGACACCAGATCAAAGGTCGGGGGAATTCTATTCACCCGCGTGCGCTACAAACGTTGCTGGAAGACATTCAGGGCACGAAGGAGCAGACGGTGCTTAGCACCATGATGCTACGTTCGATGAAGCAGGCAAAGTACGATGCGGAGTCGACAGGACATTTTGGACTGGCTGCGGAGTATTATTCTCATTTTACATCGCCGATTCGTCGTTATCCTGACTTGGTGATTCATCGTGTCATTCGTGAGGTATTGGAGAATGGCGGGGCTTTAACGGCCGAGCGTCAGGAGTATTTGACTGCACGGATGCCAGATATTGCGCAGCAATCTTCCGAGCGGGAACGTGTGGCTGTGGATGCAGAGCGTGATACGGAGCAAATGAAAAAGGCTGAATACATGCTGGACAAGGTCGGCGAAGAATTCGAGGGGATCATCAGCAGCGTAACCAGCTTTGGTATGTTCATTGAGCTGGACAATACGGTGGAAGGCCTGACACGTCTGAGTGCGCTTACGGACGATTATTATCATTTTGACGAGCAGCATATGGCGTTGCTCGGTGAACGTACCTCCAAGGTGTTCCGCATCGGAGATGAGGTTAAGGTTCGCGTAGCGCGCGTGAATATGGAAGATTACACGATTGATTTTGAACTCGTCGATATGAAGCAGCAGCAACGCCGTGAACGCACGGGTGGTTCAAAGACAGGCGCTGGCTTTGCGCGTGGCGGTGAGGGCCGAGGTAAAGGAAAGCCCCATGAGGGGCGCGACCGTAAGAGCGGCAAGGACAAGGCTGGCAGAGAGCGTAAAGGCGGTCGTGATGCCGCTGTGAAGCCCAAAGAAGCTGGTTCAGGCGTAGGCGGCGGAGGTATTAGTACCGCGGGCCGTACGGGCCGTAGCGGCGGAAACGGAGCAGGAGCGGGCTCAGCCAGCGGTTTCGGTTTTGGCAGCGGCAAGGGCGGTTACAACTCGCCAGCATCAAGTGCGGGTAAACGTAAGAAGAAGACGTCAGCCAGCGGTATTTTTATCGGTGGAGCAGCTACACCAGGCAGTGATGCCAGCCCAAGCGGTGACGGCGCTGCACGTCGTAAGCGGAAGAGCAAAGGCAGTGGTGGTGGCGGTAATAGCACCGCTGGGTTTGTCCGGAAAAAGAAGAAGTAAGTGGCGGTAGCTTGCTTGTTAGATAGATGAATCTCTGGAATCAGTGTATTAAGCTGGTCTTTGGCTTAGATTACGGCGGTTTCTGTCTGATGTTTTGGACGGAGGCCGCTTCGTTTTAAAGACTTGACCTTTCTTGCTTTTACCGTCTGGATTTTGTTACAATATAGTTCTAGGCCGCTCCTTTGCAGTTATGTAGTGAGCGGGCTGGAGTTTTCTTTTTACGGAATAGATTACATTAGGAACAAGGAGTGGTATTCATGGGTAAGAAGGCAGACGGGAAAGTGCTCGCCCAGAACAAAAAAGCTTCCCATGACTATTTTATTGAGGATACCTACGAGGCGGGCATGGTGTTAACGGGAACGGAAATTAAGTCTTTGCGCAATGGTCGCTCTAATATCAGTGATGCATTTGCAACCATTCGTAATGCTGAAATTCACATCCACAACATGCATATTAGTCCTTTTGAACAAGGCAATCGTAATAATCCGACCGATCCGACACGCACACGTAAGCTGCTGCTGCACAAAGAGCAGATTCGCAAGCTTATTGGTCTATCCAAACAGGAAGGCTACACGATTGTGCCGTTAAAGATTTATGTTCGTAACGGCTATGCCAAGCTGTTACTTGGACTCGGTAGAGGTAAAAAGCAGTACGACAAACGAGATGCTGCGGCCAAACGTGATGCACAGCGTGATATCCAACGCGTTTTGCGTGAGAAGCAGAAAATTGCGAGATAATTAGCGTAGCTTGGAGTCGGTAGATGAAGTGAAGCAAGCGTATGATTAGGCTGGAGCTTGTTTTTTAGAAACTGCTTCGTCGTTCATTGAATTATTAGGCATGGTACAAATTACGTGAATAAGCTACTTGTTCCTGTAATGGTGCTATTTTAAAGAGCTTAACTGGCTTATTCCGTTTCGTTATAAAGTGTAATATGGTATACTAATGAAGTAGTAAGTTTTCATGTTTTTGTACTTCTGAGTTTGTTCGACTGCTGAATCTCAGGATTCAGCTTCCGATATAGTATCATGCATGCTTATGCTCCGGTATTTCCGGTTTTATCCGTGGAGCCCTTTTATAATAAGGGGGCGTTTATGGATTCGACGGGGATAGTTCGAGCATGGGTAGCGGGTAGTGGGGACGCGTCCGCTTCATCAACGCTAAAGCCTATTAAACGGCAAACAACAAAACAACTACGCTTTCGCAGCCTAAGAAACTGTGTGCGTGCTTCTACCCAGCATCGTCCATGTGACTGGGATAGGGGCTAACAAATAGTGGAATACGCTGTCTCATCTCCGCCTGCGGTGAGCTGAAGAAGATAATCAGGCTGACCCGAAGGGAATCCGGTGACAGGGAGTTCCTAGGGTGACATCAAAACTGTCACTACACCCGTAGAAGCTTATGTGTCGTTATCTTCGGACAGGGGTTCGACTCCCCTCGCCTCCATCGATCAAATCCACAACTTGTAGCTTAAAGATGACTTCTACGTGTTCCTTGTAGACGATCACCTTTTCTACATAGCTGCCGATGAACTTCTTGATCTCAGGAAGGTTCCGGCTGGTGATGTGGTCCTGAAAGCCAGAAAGCAGTTGTCGCAGAGCATCCTCTGTGATGGCTGCTTTTTCTTTTACTTGCTGAGCCTCAAGAAGTTTCGTTTCTAGCTCAATTTTTTGCTGTTCCAATGAGGACAACTTTTCAAGAATGGCAGGGTTGTTAAGACCGCCAGCCACTGCATTTACAATGTTATCAATCTGGCGCTCTACACCTTCCAGACTCTTGATCAGGCGTTGTTGATCGGCTTTGACGCTCGTTTGCTTGGACTTCTGGTACTCATTAAGCTGTTTGGCCAGGACAGGAATCGCTTCATCATTAAAAATCTTCTCCTGAAGCTGGGCCAGCACATAGGCTTCAATGTACTCCCGGCGCAGCTCAGGATTTTTACATGCCTTTGTTCGGTCACGGTTGCCGCAACGGTAAGTAACATATTTCAGCTTGCTTCTGCCGCTGTACTTGGTATTGCCCATCATGGCATACTGAATACCTACCTTTTTTAAACATTCCCCACAAACAATGAGTCCACTAAGCAGGTACATTTCTTTTGCCTTGTAAGCGCCAGGCTGGCGCTTGTTTTGATTCATCTTATCCTGTGCCTTCTGAAAATCTTCCTTGGTTACAAGTTGTGGCATACCACCTTCGACACGAATTACATCTTCACTATTTTTATGTCGATTGCCGTTTCGCTTACCAGCCGCATCCTTGCTGTCAGTGAGGTTGAAGATGTAGGTGCCTGTGTACTTTTCATTGCGAAGAATCGTACCCAAGGTGCCTTTGCTGATGGGTTTACCGTAACGGGATTTGTAACTTTGCTCCGTCAGTTCCCGAATGATCTGATTGTACCCGTGACCAGCGAGGAACATAGAAAAAACAGTTTCGACGATGCCGCGTTCCTCTTCATTAATGATGTACTTTTTTGTTCAGGATCTACAGCATAGCCGATGGGAGGTAAGCCGCCTGTATGTTTACATTGGTATGCTGTTTCTTTCATTCCCTTCATGACCTCACGGGCCAAGTTTTTGGAATAGTACTCAGCCATACCTTCCAGCAAAGTTTCCATAATGATACTTTCGGGAGAGCCATCTAGGTTTTCGGTGACGCTGTACAGTTTAATACCGTTCAATTTCAGTTTGCGTTTGTATTTAGCACTGTCGTATTTATCCCGGCTAAAACGATCCAGCTTATGAACGATGAGCACATCAAAAAGGCCATTTTCACTGTCGGCAATCATCTGCTGAAACTGTGGTCGTTTGTCGGAGGTCGCACTTTTGGCGCGGTCGATATAGATTTTAACGAGTTCAAAGCCTTTTTGTTTGCAGTAGGCTTCAATGGCTCGAACCTGAGCGTCAATGGATTCATCCCGTTGATTATCACTGGAAAAGCGAGCGTAAGCTACGGCGCGTTGAATGGTCATTAGTATAGTTACCCCTTTCGATGTAGGCGAATGATGATGGTGATGAATTTATAAAAGAAGGTGAATCTGAGGGAAAAAGCAGCCCCTCTGTAAAAGGAGAGGCCACAGAAATATGAAATACATAAAAGCGTTAAATCATTAAAGTGTGTGAATGTGTTTGCGTTCTGAAAAGTCTACCGCTCAGGTATCTTCAGGAACGTAACTGTGAGCCTATCGTTTTCGCTTTAAAATGATATCTAGCATTTCAACAGCGGGTTGGTAGTATGAAGTTGTCGTTTCCCGTACCTGATCGGCGGACATCCAGGATGAAGCATCGGGATCTGTACAGAACTGCTTTAGCTTGTGTCTGGAAATACGAGTTAAATAATGTCTTGGCATGAGGACAAAAACCCCTTTACTTATCTTTTTTTAGATTGGGCGATGATCTCGAATGCCAACTGAGCAGCAGCGACGATCAACGTGAGTATGGCTTGATTCATTACATGAGCCCCCTTTGCTTGAGGCTGACAAACGAGTCATCGCCCAAAATGATGTGATCCAGCAGTTCAATGCCTAAAATAACACCGCTTTGTTGAAGCCGCTTGGTCATGTCCAGATCTTCCGTAGAAGGATCTGGCTTGCCAGAAGGATGATTATGACAGGCAATGATGGACGCAGCGTTGGACAGCACTGCTAGTTTAAACGTCTCCCTCGGGTGTAACAAGGACGAGCTGAGTGTACCCAGTGAAACCAACTGTAAGGCCATGGGCTGGTTCTTGGTGTTCAGGGTTAGGACACAAAAGGCCTCCCGATCACAGTCCCCGATGAACTCCCGGAAAAGGCAAACGGTATCCTCGGGCCTGTGAACCACCCGATCTGCAAAGAGCAGGGATTTTTCTCGAATGGTGTGCAAGTGCAGTACCTGTACACGTTTAGCGGTTTGTTTCATGGTGTTCCTCCTTCAAACAGGTTGTGATGTAGTCTTGTGGTCAGGACTACAAAGATATAATGTCTGTTTGAAAGAGGAGTTGAAACGAATTACCTGTTCAGGTGGTGGCGCTAGAGCGACCCGAAAGGGACGTTTGTGAAAGCCTGTGCCACTAGCCTTTTTCTTTGCAGGGCTGGCTTTTTTAGGTGTCGTGGCGTTTGTGACCCTTTTTCTGGGAAACTACTCTTTTTATTTTTAGATATTGAAGGATTAAAAAATTTGTCAGGGGGAGGAAAAAGAAGCCACAAGCGCCCCTCTTTTTCCAAATCCCTTACCAGGCAAGGAATTGAGATGTGGCGTACCTTCGATGTATCTGTCACATCCTCGCCCCTGACTGCCCCACAATGCCTCTTGCTACCGTTTAATCCAAGTCTTCAATGTTATCAACGACTTGGATCTGAGTGCTATTCATCCAAGAAGGCTTAGGGGCGGTTTTCAGGCAAATGCCTCTGATTAAGCGTTCCCCGCCAGACTTATCCGTTTCAAATACAATTCCTTGCTCCTTCAAAACTTCTTTCACTTTACCCGTCAGTTGCTGATTACTGATGTTGGACAGACCGTTATGGCCTTCACGCTGACACCAGCTTAAAAAACCAGCTTTTAAATCCTTGTTAAGCAGCTTACTCTCAGGTTTAGTCTCAATCATATCCTCAACAAACACTTGAATTGGATTAATCATTTGGCTGTACTGGTTAGCCAGTTGCTGTACCTTTTTCGACTTTGTAAAAAGGTATGAGTGTTTACGTAAACGCTTCAATCCTTCTAACGCAAAGTTCAAAATACCTGAGCCTTCCTTCATCAGTTTTACTTTCAAATCCGGATCTTTCTGAGCGTCCGTATACGTTTTTTCAAAGGGAACCATGGTCATTTTACGGATTAGTCCGTAGCTTTTATCCTTGGAGTAGGGCAGGTTGTTTGTTGCGAAAATAAGCTTACAAAATAGTTCCTGCATGTACCCTTGTTTAAATTTTTCTTCAATACGAACGGGATCACCGGAAGCAATGGCCTTTAGGTAGCTTGTTTCAATCCCTTTACTGCCAACTTCATTTTCCGTCGTAATATTGACCAGTTTGTTGATCATCTCGGAACGGGCAAAAGGTTTTTCTAGGTCATTTAAAGAGAGAGCCGATGTATTACGTTCTCCAATCAGGCTTTTTAGCACATGAACGAGCACGGACTTCCCGTTAGACCCTTTTCCGTAAAAAAGAAAGACTTGTTCAGCTTGGGTGGATGTGGTAAGACAGTAGCCAAAGATTTCTGCAATGAGGTCAATACGTTCCTGGTCGTGATCAAAAATGTCCTTCAAAAAGGCTTCAAAATTCGGACAGGGAGCTTCAGGTTCATAGTCAATGGGAACCTGTACACTGGAATAGAACGTAGGATCATGCTCCTCTAACTTGAAGTTGCGTAGGTCAAGCATCCCGTTTCTCAGGTTAATATAATCGCGCTCGCTGTCCATTGAATGTTCCAGTGTGCAATCACGTGTCAAGGCAGTCATGTACTCCGCTTCGATTTTAGAACGCCAGAAATGAGGAGCCCAAGTGTGAAGAATTTTTCGTGCATTCCTTTTTAGTACATCTGGGAGTTGATCCTGCCACACCCCAGATTTGTAAACATAGTAGCGTTGCTCAGGAGCTACAAAAATAGTTTTGAGGTAATGACGATGGATGAATTCTGAAAACAGGTTAGGGTTTAAACGTGTTGGCTTATTGTTATTATCTAAGGTAAAGCCAACGTCTTTCGGACCCATATTGTGCACAGACTTCAGTTTGGTCGTTTCGGACATGTAGGGATTAGCACGAGTACTTTTTTTGGTTTTAGGTTGGCTTAACATTTTAGCAGGACTATTCACGATGATTCCCTCCTCATTTTTACGTACACGGTGTTGAAAGCAAGTGGCGATTTGTTGTTCATCACAGCCAAACGTGCGGCAGCGCGTAGGCGGCTTCTTGTTCAGTTGTAATTGACGAATGCGATTCTGACTATGTGTGTCGTGTTTATCCGAAAGCGCCGAAAACTCCAAGGCTAATTCCTCTGAGAGTAACTGTACCCACTTAAACCAGGTTTCTTCATCCAGGCCCTGTTGTTGCTGGGTAGCGTAGTCCTGGGTAAAACGGGGGCAACGATCGTGCAAGGTTTTCAGGCTCCCTTGTACGTTGGTTTGTACAGATGCAAACGTGTTTTTGTTGGTCGGCACCCGGGTAGGACATTGAAAAATCCAAGAAGGTGCTTCTGCCAGCAATGCACTGGCCTTTAGGGTTCGATGATCCATTGGTATTGACCTCCGTTTGTATGAATGGATGGGGGAAGAACGGTCTGACGTCCACTTCCCAACACGTTTACTTCGCAATGTGACTCCGTCGGGTGTCGCTCTACCCAACCAGTGAACGACGATCCCTCAGGGATTTTGTACAAGTACCTCATTCCTCCGCCTGGGGTACTAAATTGCCATGTAGAAGGTACATTCCCTTGGGAAAGGCGCTCTAGGATGTCAAAACCCTTCTCTCCATCTACGTCAATGCCGATGATGCCACTGTCTCCACCTAGCACCAATCCGATGTTACATGACTTATATTTGGATAGCCAACAGTCAATTTTGGCTTTGGATGGTGGTACAGCCTCTTGCCATCCCTTGAAAAAAGGGGCTTTTCCAGGGTGACTGCACGTTACTTTATGTCTTTCAGACATTCCTTCGTGATCGTGAGGGCAAAGCGGAATGACAGGCAAGCCCATGTCAGCGTATTTGTAAAAGTACTTTCGAATTTCCTGAGCGTATTGGTTCTGACCTTTTGCAGTGTTCATACTGTTTCCTCCTCAAAGTAAGTGAAAATACGCATCAGTGTTGCTCTACTTCTCAAAAGACTTTCCTGCAAAGGCGGAACATGTAGGGCGGGATGTAAACTTATCTGGTGAACATAGCAACCAGAGATAAGGAAATACAAACAATCTACTGGTTTTCCTTGTTTACCTTTCTGTCATTTATCCACTCCATGCTCCCACGCATTAGGGAAAGTAAAAATGATGCGTGATAATATTTCGAAGTTGATATCGTAATATAATAATCAAGTAATATTCAACTTTCAAAGAGCTGCCAAGTGATCATATAACAAGGATTTTTGCTTGTAAAGGGGCTGTTAATCAAGGGATATTCGTAAATGAAGGGATATGGAATTTCCGATTTCCAGAAAAAATATTCATAGTTATTCTTGAAAATAAAGTATTTTATTCGTATTATGAATATATAAAAAGGAAGGATAGAGAGGAGAAGAGTTTCCTGAGAATTTTCCCAGGTAGGACAACGGTTTCGGGGCTATGAATGTTATTCAGTATTTTAAAAGCATTTTTGTTGCTTGAAAGCCCATAAAAACCCATAAAAGCATTCACTTACTGGATTTAGAATCCAAAATATCCATGCATAATCTACCATTATACTTATTTATTTCAAATAAAAAAATTTGAGGTGCACTATGAAAACGAAAATCGAGGAAGCAATTGAAGACATTATTAACAATAATAAAATCCAGACCCAAACAGAATTGAAAGACAAACTGGCATCTGAAAAAAAAATTAAAATATCTCAGGCTACTCTTAGTAGGGAGTTACAAAACCTGGGTATTACTAAAGAAGATGGTTATTACACGGGGCAGAGTGAAGAAGAGCGAGAAAGTGAGGCTTTTTATAAAACACTTTGGAAGGGCCTTATTGTGGATGTACCTAAAAATCATGTTAGCTTTTATGTTCAAACAAAGCCTGGATCGGCAGCTTTGCTAGGTAAAATGATTGAGGAAAAATATCCGAGTAGCGTATTGGGGTGTATACCCGGAGAAAATATGTTGCAAGTAGTCGTGAAAAATAGTACAAGGAGAACTAGAATGAAGGAACGCCTTCAGAAATTAATAAATAGTACTGACTAAGCCTTTATTTTGGTCCTATGTGGTTAAATAAACAAAGACATAGGACCAGGTTAGATGTGCAAGTTGAAAAGACCGACCTAAAGAGGACGGTCTGAATAAAATTAATGTTAGTTAGTATTGATTGTTATTATTGCGTTCAGACTCTGAAACGTTATCTTGCTCTTTTTTTACACGGTTCCGTTTCACCAGCCAAAAAATGAGTGCGACTACAATCACCGCAATGATCCAAACGTAATAGTTTGAAAAGAGAGCAGCACCTGCCATGAGGATGATGTAAGCAGCGACACAGCAACCCCCGTAAAACATTAAAACTCCTTTGAATCCCCAATATCCAATCGTGAAGATTCGATTCATGATTCGAAAAATAATAAAGCCGAGAATGAGCGCTCCGATGAGTATGAAATCTTCCATTGTGTACGAACCATCCTTTTTAGTATTTAGCGAGTAGAATTAGTAATTTGACGCTTTTTAAAGTAAAGGATTTTCAAGTTAACTTAATAGCGGCTACATATTGTTAGGTGCTTAGTCATTTCTCCAAAGGTCGATTCCCCATGTACTTTTAGTTTTGGCAGAAAAGAAAAATCCGAGTGATTCCTTGCTCACAGTAAAGTCAATTTTGTCACTGGAAACTATTCCCCACTTCAGATAAATAGTATGTTTTCCTTCTGCAAGTGAGAGGACATATTGTTTAGTGGAGCCATTAGAAACACTTGATATTTCTTCATCATCCAAGTAAATCGAATAGTCAAGAAAAGCGCCACCCCAGGCTCCTTCTCTGTTGATGATCAAGGTAACATCGTAATAAGCTTTATCCTCCTCGTTCTTTTCCTCTTTCGAACAACCTGTTAACAAGATAAGGAATAGTAGTAACATACACAGAAACAGAAAAGTTGCTGAACGTAAATAAGGGCCAGCGTTTCTTTGTATAGAGTTCATAAAGTCTGTTTGCATCCTTTCTTATTGTTTAAAGAGTCACATCGTGCATTTAGTGTGACAACGTCCTAACCTCCTTTGGATAGTCCAATTGAATAGGTGGAAAATAAAACCTAAGTAATTGGTCCTATTGTACCATAAAAAGTCACTATAGAGACTATTATAAGTAATAAACCCCTAAAGTCCCTTGGTCAGTTTTATGACCTCACTTATGTTTGGCTTAGGGTGATAACTGTGAGCATAGTAATGAAAAAAGTTGGAGAAGGCATACGTCATTATCGTAAGGAACGTGGCTTGAGTCAGGAAGAACTGGCACATTTGGCGCGTATAAATGAAAGCTATATTGGTAAATTGGAAAGAGCAGAGAAGGTTTGCTCAATTGAAATGTTATCCAAATTGACAGATGCCCTTGAAGTCTCCTTAAGTGAATTTTTTCGCTATATTGAGCCTACAAGCAAAGAAGGAAACCAAGAGATCACCACTTTGGAATTAGTAGTGAACAGATTGCGAGGATGCTCGGTTTCAGAACAGAAAAAAGTATTAAAAATGATTGACGTACTACTTGAAGGAATTTAATTGTTTCCTCAAAACGATTTGTACAGATTCCTTTTTCCAAGATTATATTCATTTTAAATATTTCGGATTAACCTTTATTTGTTCGCTATCGTGTTTACTGTAGAACTTCATGTCACGAGTTGATTGGTTGGCTTGGTCTGTAAAAGCCTGTTGGATTGAGGAATCCCCTGTAGTGAAGTAATCCCTTCCTTTCTGTTTACCAAACAAGGAAATGAGCGCGTATTTAAAGCTGGCGGGATTACAAATGCCTCCAGTACCCATAGGGAGCAGCTCAACGACTTGTCCAATGGTAAGTTTTTGCCCCACCTCTGGCTGCTCGTCCAACAATGAGAGTAGGCAAGCAAACAGGACGTCTGCATTGGAGCGTAAAGTGATTTTCTCCAGGTCATAGTGTTCTGTTTTGACGTCACTCCAAGAAAATTGCCAGATGTGAGGCTCGCTGGTGGTGTAGCTGCTGTCTACATTTTTGTAAGCATGACGATTGCCGTAGGCTTTTAGAAAGCGGTCGAGTTGTATGCGGTTGTGTTCGCCAAAGGGAAGCTTGGGTAAAATGGCGCGGAAGAAGCTGGAGTAGTTTTCAAGGTCAAGTAACGAACGTGACAAACTACGGTCGTTTTCCTGGTGATTGATCGTTTGAAGCAATTCGTACATCGCTTGAAGGCGATGGGAGTCTGTGATTTCGTATTCGTCAGGACGCATGAGGTGTAAAAGGAAGGAAACAGCCTGAAATCCATTTGTCCAGTCTGTCAGCCGCTCTTCCCAAAATTGAAGGATGCCAGTGGATTCTGGTGGCATCTTTTCTGTGAACTCCGGCCACAGCTTGATGATGCTTTTAACTACACTACTTTGTGCAGAGGGCATATCTTTCCGCTGCCAGCCTCCGAATGTCCAACCAAGTATTTGCTTTAAAATCGTTGGCGTCACAGTAGCTGGATCACACAAAAGACGCTTCCATTCTTCCAAAGGATATACAGGATATCTGGCATATGGGAAGCGTGAGAGATGTGTATCTATCTGTTCTTGAATGAGAGCAACGAGGGCGCGTTTTTCTTTTTCCGTGAAGGTTAACGTTGACATGGCTTTCGCTCCATTTCTACATGAAAATAGCGACAGTATGGACATTCACATGCCCGTACTGTCGTTTTTTGGTTGGTAAGATTATTTACAAGGAGAAGGGATCATCTTCTTTTGCACTCTGCATGAACAAAATGCGTTGTTCCGGTGTAAGGAACGGATCTTCTAGCGCGATGTAACAAGGATCGGCTAACTCATTCACCCAACGTAAGGCATCTGCAATTTCACCGCCATGAAATACAGGGCTATCTGACAGTGCTTCATCCTCTTTTACAATATCTACAATTCCAGTATCCTGGTCTATCGTCACAAACAGATTCGTACCATCCACGTATCTGTTTGTTCCACTCTGATCAGTTGTTCTGATGATCACACGCACAAAAAAGGCCTGTTCGGAATGGAGCACTTCATGCTCTTCCAAACAGGCGGGTAGAAACTGTTTTTGATTGTGGATGAATGATCTAAGTGACACCGCCATGATCCAGGTATTTCCGTACGATTCTGAATCATTGATAATATCCCCGTTGTATTCAATGACCTCTTTTAGCTTGTTCAGTATGTTTTCCTCATTTGCCTTTAAACTTCTGCTTGTTCTTTTAGCCATTGTTCGGCCTCCTTGTGATGAATTCCGACTTGTGTAAACAGAGTGATGATGTGGTCGTTGGTGTTCATGATGGCGATTTTGTAGATTTGAGTGTTGCCGAGGTCGTACAACTCGACGTATTCAGGGCAACTACCGAAAAGTCCGTCGTCCTCTCCTCTAAAACCTACGAGGTTAAGATCGTGTAGGTTATCCCCTGTTTCCAGGATGATGATGGGGCCGTAAGGCTGGAGGGAGAAATACGGATCATCTTTGTCATGGAATGAGTCGCGAAGCTGAGCGAAGTATTCCTGGATGTGTTTTAAGAATGTGGGGGGAAGGGGGGAATGTTGCAGTAAGTCGATGTCTTGCTGGGTTTGGATGATATGCATGGATAAACCTCCTAGAGGAAGATAAGACCACAGCAGTAGAGGGCCTTTCAAAGTAATAATATTTATTTTCCTTTAGTATCAATACGGTTTTGTATGAACTAGAAAATGATCCTACTGGTGCGGCTGTAAGGGAAATATTATACATTCAATTCTTTATTGTTTATTAAGTAAACTAGTAGTTATATTACCCTATCTATTTTAAAAAAGTGTGTTAATGTGTGATGGTTTCAATGATCATCGCTTTTTAGAGCTCAAATAGATGCTGCATCTCTAAAAAAAACGGTAATTGAGTAATTTCCATTATACAAATACCATAATAATCCATATCAATAAGTTTTCATATTTGATATTTTTTACAAAATATATGTTTATTTATAGTAAAATATATGATAATGTACGTATTGTAAGAAAAATAATCTATAGGAGGATTTTATTGTGAAAAAAGGAATCGCAATTATTTCATTATTAGCTTCTGTAAGTATGGTAACACCTATTTATGCTACGGCTTCTTCTGTAAATCAAGTTGGTCAACAGGAGGGGGTTACTTCAAACGAAGTCTCTTCTAACAAGGAAATCTCGTTTGAGAATTTTCTGACAGATGAACTATATAAAGATTTACCTAAGGATATGGAGGCCATTTCATTCTACCAAAGCATTGAAGAATTCAAAAAAGAAAATCCTTCACTAAGTAATGAGCAGGTTGTGCAACACTTTGATGATTTGAATAAATTCACAGTAAGTTATGATGAAACATATGAGATCTGGACATCATTGACTCCTTCAGAAAAAGCGCTAACTGTTTCCAGTCCAGTAAATGCCGCCCTCACTAAATCTGCTCGTGACAAAGCGTACCAGTACACTAAAAATAATTATGGTAGAAGTGGTTCGGGGGATGTTTCAGATGCTTTTCGGCATGCTGTTTGGAACGCTCTAATGTGTAAATATATCAGCAAAGATTGGGCTCAGGCGATGGCAACGGCACACGAGGATAAAGATGCTGCCTACTTTAGTAAAGTTTTTCCTGATGGATTCACTGGAAGACAACACACCAATATGGACTTACATAACAATCAGAAAGGAAGAGACTGCTGGAATGTTTTAACTGACAGCCAATTTTTTGTATCTGATGGTGACTTGCAAAACAGGGTTATCGCGAAAATAAGAGCTGGCGAGATGGTAATCTTACGGTAATTAGCATACAATCAAAATGGAGACAGAGACGCATCAACTGTCTCCATTATACTTTAGTATAAGAAAGGGGATTTATAATGCGCAAAGTTTTACCTATACTTATTTTTTTATTTATAGTGAGTGGCTGTGGTCTTTTTAAGAGTACTCCCTTGCCAAGCATGACCGCAAAGTCTGATGATACGGAAATCCCAACTGTTTTAGTTTCCTATTTATGGGGTGCGAAGACTCAGTACGGTAGCCCTTGGGAAGTCATGCAACCAAAGCCTGCTGTTACTGTATCTAAAGGTGCAACTATAAATCTTGTATTCGATTCTGAACCAAAAGAAGTAACTGCTAATGAAATTTTAAATGAAAAGGATTTTAAAAAAATTGATGTGAAAGATAAAAAAATAGTTGTCCCGGAAACAAGAGGTGATCATATTATTTTTGTTTATTCAACATGGGCTAATGATAGAACCGCAGAGTATGCTTTGAAGATTCATGTAAATGAGTAAACGAAGTATGCTATTATACAACTTCTATAATGAGCACTATCGTAGCCATGAAGCACCGGGCTGTCTGATAATAGTTTATCCATTTTTATAATATCTACAATCTTAGTATTCTGTCTGACGTCACTTACTAAGGAAGGTCTTTTGGTGTGGAGTGTTAATTACTGTGTGTGATCTATTTTATAGTTTTTGGCCCAGGGAAGATTTTGTGTGTAATCAAGTTTGTAATATACATAATATCCATATTTAGAAGGGAAAATTCTTACTCATGATGGCTGGGCAACAATCACTCCCGTATTTGCGACAGGTTCAGTAACTATTAATTAGGCTTTAGTTCTGACGATAGTACAATAGGTGCTATCGTCTGAACTCGTTCAAGGAGGATACTTTAATGAACTGGTACAATGAGGCTAGTCGAATAGATACTTTGGTGACGTTAAGGAATATTGAGGAGATGGATATTAACCGAATTGCCTTTACGGAATCAATCAATGATATTTCATTCGTTGCTCAGTACTACTGTTTAAGTGCTCTATCTATGGGGAAGAATGCCTTTCTTCAAATCCCCATCCATTCTAATGAATGTTATGAGGTTGTAATGAGTCAGATTGTTCCGCATTTTAATGATGTACGGATAATAACATACTCGAAAATAGTTACTGAAGTGAATTTGATGTCTATAAAAGAAAGTACTGTAAATATTATAAATAGTATTGACAATGACATTAATCCAGTTGCCTATGATATGTTTGGGGATCATTTTAATGATAATAATCTTCCCATAGAAATAAGTAATCTTAATTGGTTTACAGTTGATCTAGAAAAGATAAATAGACTTGATGCGGATACAAAACTAGCTAATTTCGCTATATTTCTGCAAAAAACACATCTAGTGAATGGGGATAGTTTTGCGGTTCATGTAAATGATTGGGCATTCAATGAAACATTAAAGGATAGGCTGGCTCTTAGATTTCTAGGTACATTATGCCAAAAAATTCAGTTTGCAGTTGATAAATACAATAAGGTAGTTGAAGTAAGATGTTTTTAGGGGGAGATTCCCCTTTTAGTAAAGTTGAATGATGACAAGGCATTAGCCCCGATTCTATAGAAAAGAATAGCGACAATACCACGTTGGCGTAGAGTGACGCTTTCTTCGGTATCGTCGCTTTTTGAGGTTCAAAGAGGATGATGGTTCTGGGGTACTTCATATATTCATTCATTATCTAGAATTATTCAAAATAACAGAATGGATGGGTCTTTCTGTAAACAAAATCTTTATTCTATCCGATACATACATAAGAATGGTTTGCTGTTAAAAATAACCTCTTAAACTCGCAATTTGAATTTTGTGGTAGCTACGAACACATGTAAACACAAGGTAGTTGGCGAACATGCCTTGTGCCGCTAGGAAGGAGATATGAAAGCATTTGGACGTACTGCAAAAAGGAATAGGGTATGAAAGTCTACGCTTATACGGTCCTTTTCAACCTCAGCATATGGAACAATTGCGAATTACCAGGGCCGTTAACGATCATGTATTCCTATATGTGAGCGGCATGCTGTCGGAAGAACAGGGAGCCGCGTGTATTGGACAGGACATGGAGCAGGAACCGATTGTTATACGTCAGTTAGATGAGCAAGGGCAGTCGCTTAGACGTTTATTTCATGGGTTAATTACACGCATGTCTGTGCACTGCATACGGGGAGTATACACTTTTGAACTGGAGGCGGCCTCGCATTCCTATCAAATGGATATCAAAACGAAAAGGCGCTCCTATCAGGATATTCACCGTACTTATGATGATCTAGTCACTACAATGGTTCGGAAGTACATGTATGGAGATGCCATTGATACGGTGACTAATTATGCTAAATTAGGTACTTTTGTTTTACAATATGAAGAAACCGATTGGGCCTTTTTAAAGCGTCTTGTCTCTCGATTTGGTTTGGTACTTGTACCGGAGATCACGGCTGCATCACCTAAGATTTTCTTTGGAATGCCAGAAGGCAAGCGGTACAAGGTGGAACGAGATGTATTTTACAGGGTACGAAAAACGTTTCATGAGTTAGATACAGGAAAACCAGGGGAACGTGCTGGCGCTTATGTCACCTATACGATTGAAAATCTGCAATACTATGCGCTGGGTGACTTGATTACGTTACCCATCGGACAAGGCAAAGAGCTGGTCGTTGTGAGGGCAGTGACAGAGTTAAAGGACGGTTTACTCCAAACTCGTTATGATCTCCAAGCCGAACAGGATATTCAGTATGCTCGGTATGAAAATGATCAAGCTATCGGGATTTCACTCACGGGAACGGTGTTGAAAGTACAACAGGATTTGGTACAACTTCAACTGGAAATTGATCCGAAGCAAGACCCAGCTAAAGCTTGTTGGTTTCCCGTAGCCACCCGTTATGTCGCGGAAGAACATAGCGGCTGGTACGACATGCCTGAAGTTGGGGAACAAGTGGAGTTGTATTTACCTACACACTGTGAACAGGAAGCCTATGTGACCGATTCCTTGCGACAACATCGCCACGCCAATGGACAGCCAGATGTGAAGGTATGGAAACACGTACAAGGTAGCGGCGTAGAAATGTCTGAGCAGGAGCTGACCCTGTCCACTTCCGATGGGTTTTCGATTACACTACATGAGGATACGGGGATCACCGTCAACAGTCCGGGGAATGTACAGATTCAGGGCGGTCATGTAAAGCTGGATGCAGGTCAGGAACTATCACTTGAAGCTGGAACTGCACTATACTTAAAAGGTGGGGCCAGCAGTATGGTGCTGGATGGTGAGACGGATACCCAAGCCCCGATCATTTATCAGGAAGGTACGGTGAAGGCTCCTGTTTTCGTAGCTGACCTCCCTCCTGTACCCGAGCCGCCGTTGATGAATATTAAGGCGTATGAGGCAGCCCAATCGGCAGCAGCCAACGCTTCTTCCAGCAGTACAACTCCTACTCCTACGGCAAAGGTTACAAGTCCAGCGGCGCTTCAACAGGCCAATGCACTGCTAGGTACGGTATCCAAGTTATTAGGCTCCATTCCAGTAGTCGGGAAAGTGGCCAATGTGATGTTGAATACATCGGGTGGACTAGCAGGTAAAGTGGCGGCAACGGTTTTACAAGTATCCGCAGCAATCCCTGTTCGGAGCAAAGGAACGCCTACCTTGGGAGCGTCTAAAGAAGCGGGTGTCCATCCGTTAAAACATTTGGCAGGTTTGGCGCTTCAAGGATTGATTAGTCAGTACGAGCATGAGCAAGCGAAACAAGCCTATTATAGCAAGTGGATTTTAGGCAAAGTATACACGAGTGCGCGTCATGTGGCGCATTCCGGTGGTCCCCTAGAGCTCGTTCAAAACTTGCTGAAAGAATCGAATGCTATGGCTCATGCCTATCAGCAGATTCCCGCCGAGTTGAGACAACGCTGGAGGGCGAACTACGAGAGTTACATGGCTCAACAAGCAAAGCCAAAGGAAGAAGAGAAATCTCAGTCGTGGTGGGATCTTATGGCCGCAGGCCAGCTCCAGAATGCAAAAAACGAAGCCATTATGGCGAAGCAGATGGGGAACGAGTTGGAGTATATCGCAGATGTGAGTGGAGAAGTTGTATTAGGAGCAGGAGCAGCAGTTGTAGAAGATTATTCATTTGGAATAATGAAAAAGGAATACGCCTCCGATCATCCGATGGCGCGTAAAACAGGTGAAGTGATCGGACATACCTTGACAACTGTAGCCGGAGCCGTAGAGATGACTGGAGCAGTGGCAGAAGGATTCTTTGGTGGTTTGGTAACGGCTACAGGAGTAGGCGCACCTGTAGGTGTGGGTGTCATAGTACAATCTGCCCTTTTGGGAGCACATGGGGCAGGGGTAACGTATACCGGAGCATCCAATAGTGTTCAAAGTGCTAAGGATCTGTATCGAATGTCTAAAAGCGAGGGGCCAAGTCCCAATAGCTCAACGCCGTCTAAACCTTCCAGTGCAAAGTCAGGCAAGAGCGAAGGAACACCTGCCTCACAGAAACCGAGCAAACCAAACGAGAAGCCGCCCGGAACTAAGGGGGCGGGTAATGCTAAGCCAACCAAAGGTGAATTCGTTGGGAACATAAATGAGTTAAAACCAGCAGAGAAAAAAGTAGCAAATGATTTAATAGAAGAAGGGAGAAAGGTTGAAAGGATTCCAGAGTCTACAATACATGGAGAAAAAACGCCTGATTTCAAAGTAGATGGGGTTTTGACTGAACTTAAATCTTTGCAAAATCCTAATGTTAATACTGGAGTTGGGAGAATAAAGGATGGATTTAAGCAACATGCGGAAAAAGTCATAATTGATGCTAGAGAAGCAGGGCTTACAAAAGAACAAGCGAAGCAAATTATTGATCGAGCTAAAGGGACTTATACAGATAGGCAGATTCCAGGAAAAGTGGAAATATGGACAAATGAAGGGAAAATTACGAACTAGGGGGAAGGTTAATATGGCTAGATTATTGTGCAAATGTGGAGAATATTTATCTACAGTAGAGGCTCCCAACGACGTTCAACTTCATGTTTATACTGATAAGGAATGGGATGATATTATAAACATGGGGGATTTAATTGATCCCCTTTCGATACCTGATCCCAAAAATGAAGTGTGGCACTGCACTAATTGTGGAAGAATTTATATCTTTAACGAGGATAATACAGTTAAAAGGATTTATTCATTAGAAGAGGACACTGAAAAGTGAAAGTTGAAATAAAACAGGGTTTAAAGCTTAACAATGTGATTGCAAGAACCAATACCTAAAATCTAAAGCCCCTAATGGCAAAAGAAGGACGTTCAAACGTCCAGAAACGGCCTTAGGGGCTGTTTTCACATTGATACTACGGTCTGGGTTAGTCAAAAGCACGGACAGAGTATACCCCTTTTTTCTTACTGTAGGGATTGCCTAGGAATGAGGAGAATACAGTTTATATAAAAATAAATACATTTTCTAAACCTAAAAGTGGAGACCATAATGAAGCCTAAAATGATAACTAAAGGATGGAATAAACACGATCTTTGGAAGGGATGTATACTTTCATCTATTGCGCACGCAATTATGGTGGCCCATTACCCTGAACTGTCCTATGAACATTCTTGGGATGGAATGAACTACGGTGTTATTGACGGAACAGGTGGGAGAGCAACAATTACATTCAGTGAAAAGTATTGTGTTGCAGCATTCCGAAATGACAATGTTACTCGTTCTGATATTACAGCTGCTATTGATTTTTTTGAAGGAGCACCCAATGGAGTCTTGGAGCTAGCGAGAAACGAAACTTTGGAGTATCTGCTGGAAGAAGGGGAAGATGGTATATCCATCCCTTCCATTACAACAGCTTTTTGGGGAGATCAAGATAACACGATCTCTGTAGATAATGTAGTAAGGATCGTTTTAAATGGAGGCTATCTTTTAGAAATACAGTTAATGGAATATGATTCAGCGGTTGAATCTTGGCGAGATTATTATGAGATGACGGATGAACAAGTTGATCTTCTTAAATCAATATACACGAGAAAGATTAAAGATTTAAGTAATGACATAATATTAACCAAGAAAGAAATTGAAGCGATTGGAACGAGTGATCCTGAGGGATTGAATGAAAGCGAGACTTCCTTTGGGGAAATTGGAATACGTTGGGGCAATTAACGCTGGGTAGTAGATGTTATCGTCTTGTTTTATCTGAGTGACTAGCGACGATACTGACTTTGGCGTAGTTTGACGCTTTCGTCGGTATCATCGCTTTTTTTGGAATGGAAAAGGGAAAGAGGAAAGACGTTTTATTGCTTTACGGTGAGTAGTACTAATACATATTTACGAAGAAAAATGCAGACTTCTTTATAACTATTTATTCCAGTTTTTATCCGTTTAAGAGCAACCATATTACCGTCGTCATACTATTGACTCTTAGCTATCACTTCAATAATTTAACATAATATAACTTTTAAATATTATCCCGGTACGTAGAATAAATTGTGTACAAGCCTATCAGTGCCAATATAAGGATAATGTAAACAATAATTACGGGCAACCCGAAGGCTACTCCATTACCCAATGCAATACCTATTTTTCTCATTGTTTTTCACCTCGTTTTTTTGTTTATTCTTTTCAAATGGAAGATTAACTAACTGGTTAAACAGCGTTTTGGTCTGATCCGATTTTAAAAATTCAAGTATCATCTGGTGTTTTCCAAAAGCAAGCATAGCTAATATGAGATAGCGAATTAGTGTTACATTCCTGAAAGTGAAGCCACCTGGATAAAACCTATTAACCTGATGTACTATTTCCTTTAAAACAGAGTTAACGGTGGGACTTTCGCTTACAGCCTCAATTTCATTCCAGTATTGTTGAATGCAATGGATAATTTCTAGAATGTTGTCATAGTCATCTTTTTCTGAACGTTGTATGGACTCTTTTATCGTTCGTAAATTTAACCAGTCCAAGAACATATCGGCATCAGCAATAGTTTGAGTTGTAACATTTGGATTAGGTCTAGAGAAGAGCTTTAGTCCCTGACATGTCATACTACTACCTGCTGCTAACAGTTGTACAAGACTGAGGATATTTCGGAAAGATTCTTTCTCTGCCTCCTGTTGTTGTTTTAATTCTTTAAGATCTTGATTTGAAGGCCGCCCTGGTTTTTTCTTGGGTACAGATTCTTCAATCATCTCATTCAAAATGTAGTCTGCAAATTCTGGATCTTTAGTCTTGTTATTGACCTCGGTGAACTTATCCTCAATTTCAAGTGCAAAATTATAAACCGCATCCTTTAGTTTATGCCATGAAATATTGTACCCTCGCCAAAACAGTGTGAATATAATGTGTTTTTGATTTATCCCCTTCAAATTTTGAATCTCCTTTAAAATGTCCAAGGACTCCTCAGTAAAGTGCGATAGAGTTCCTTTGGCTCGGCCTCTCCCTTTTGTATCAGAGTATAACAAACCCAAGTTGATATATCGGTTCAATTTGCTCTCTGTTATTGGTATATTCTTAGCTTGGGCATTTGCTATCAACTCTTTTTTATTCATATCATTGACCCCCTTATAACATGATTTTAGATCTTGATTAAGCTGAAAACCATAGCATTTGCATGCATAAATGTAAGTGCTATAGTTTTCATACATGGAAGGAGAAGGGGGGTAAATAATAGAAAGAAGAATTGCGTTTTTCATTTTTGTGTAGAATATTCCGTTGTAATGCCTCATTTTTCTTAGTTAAATTAATGCTACTGATTTTGGTGTGAAGCAATGCTTTAGTCGGCTCGTTGCTATGCTAATAGTGCTGATGGGGTAGCTATTCTTGAATAACTTTCAAACTTCTTTACATTTTCTTCTTTTCAAAGAAATCAATTAATGACGACAAAAAACGACATTTTTTCGCGTTGTTAATGTTATTATAACTTTTGGCTCTTGCCTTTCTGATTTGATAATCCAATAGATCTAGCTTCTTTGCTCCTAACTCTAATACAAAAGATTTATATAAGTTGCACTGTAAATGTACGACATGCACCCTCTCAATGTAAATTCTTAAAATTTAACAATTAGCAGTCTATTTTCTTTATAACGCATAACAAGAAACTACGACTGAAAGATGAAGTTTCGCTAGCAAATATATTAGGATTTTATATATGACGGATTGTAATATGAA
>NZ_JBITPI010000021.1:0-95601 GCF_050467745.1 Paenibacillus sp. NRS-1781 | reverse complement strand
ATACAGCCTGACGGCATGTACCAAAATCTCAGCTTTGGATTTTGCAAGCAAAATCCGTACTCACTCGTTGTTCAGTTTTCAAAGATCAAACATTTCTTTTTTTGTTGATTTAGCTCGTCGCCTTATCAACTCTTATATCTTATCATGTCCGAACCAACTTTGCAAGCATTTTTTTAAATCTTTTTTTCAACACTCGCTCGCAATATTGTATTTCTTGGCCGGAATTAGAATATATCATAACGAATATTTAAATGCAAGCTTTTTTATTTATTTGTTTTATTGCCCCAAAATACCGCTTTACTCATTACTGCTCAAGTGATAAGTCTTATTTTTCTTTAATATTGATGATATCCTCCTCTGGGGAAAATGGTTGACGTCGGAGGCTATCGACTCCATATTCGCAAACTTGGTAGCGGCACTCCAACCATACTGCTTGAATCGGGAAGCGGGGAAAGCAGCTTGTCATGGAGGGATATTCCCGAAAATCTGTCATCATTCGCAACCGTTGTATCCTATGACCGGGCAGGCTATGCCTGGAGTGAGGAGGCTACTACTCCACGCACCGGGGAAAACATCGTTCGAGAGCTTCATGTTGCCTTAAAGAATACAGACATCCAGCCTCCTTATATCCTTGTAGGCCATTCTCTCGGGGGCATGTACTCAAGGCTGTACGCACAAACGTACAGTGATGAGGTGGCAGGATTGGTCCTTGTGGATGCTAGGCCTGAGAATGACGCTCGCCGGACAAATGAGATTTATGCCAAGGAACGACCTAAGGTCAATCCCACGCCATTAATATCCATTCTCCTAGAAAGGTCGGGGGCTTTTCGTCTGTTCCCTAATTTTATTCTAACGGGTCGTGTCGAGCATCAGGATAGAAAATCGTTTGTGAATATTGTCGCTTCACCCAAATACTTTCGATCTGTTGCCGAGGAGGGTGATCTGGCGAGCACGACCGAAAATGCCATACGTGGGCAACATTTGGGAAACCTCCCTGTGCGTGTGATTGCCCGGGGCATCCAGCAAAATTTGACTCAGTTCGGCATTAGTAAGCGCGGGAATAAGCAGATCGAACAAAGCTGGCAAATAGGACAGCGTGAAATGCTCAAAATCTCTACAAACAGCAAATTTATTGTTGCCAAAAAAAGCGACCATATGATTATTCATGATCAACCAGAGCTTGTCATTCAAGTTATCCGTGAGCTAATCTCCAATATCAATCACCAACGGTCAACCGTTGCTAAAACAAACACAGATGATTAGATACTCTACATGTTAATGGTTGCAAAAAACACAAAAGACGCCCGAGTTCCTTCTATATAAAGGAATCCGGGCGTCTTTGCTGCCTAACACTTATTATGCTTGATTGATCTTAGGACAAAATGCGCTTGTTTTTAGATGATGCTTCTGTGACCTTGCCAAGTATCTGTCTCAGCACTTTAGCATTCTCACCAATATAACCGGAATCAAACAGCACATCGTGCGTACCGATGACTCCATACTCTTCGTATTGACCAAGCGTTGCCTGTTGCCATAGCAGTTTATCTGATGATGTTACCGGACCCATACTATCGTCCTCTGCAACCAAGGCATGGATATTCGCCTGAACTTCACCTGCGTTAATAAGCTCATTCCGATAGATGGAGTAGATCAACATTTTGTCTTTGACTCGCTCCCTGTCGGATGGATCGGCCAAAAATGCTTTGTACTGATCCCCAATACTGTCCAACACCGCCTCGACAATCTCTTCTAGCTGCTCCGGCGTTGATTCATCCTTGGACGTCTTTCTCATAGCATCCACCATAATGAGGTCGCTCACCTGATGACCTCGGCTTTCCATGGCTTTGGCCACCTCAAAGGCCAGATTCCCTCCGAGTGAGTATCCGAGGAAGACATAAGGTCCCTCTGCTTGAATACCCACGATGGCATCCATGTAGCGATCCAGCATGTCTTGACTCTCAAAACGATCGCCGATGAATTCCAGCCCGTATACCTCGCAATGTCCTTCCAGCTCTCTAGCCATCTCATAGTAACCCAGAGAGTAGCCGACCCGAGGAGGGAAGCAGAACACTTTAAGCGTTCCTTTCCCTGGGAAGTGGATAATTTCCATTTCCTCTTCATCAGGAGCATCTTTTGTCCGCAGCCTGGATATTTCATGTGCCATTTGCTCCACCGTCGGAAGATTGAACACGAGTTGGAGCGGGAGCTGGACATCCATGACGGACGAGATTTTTTGAATCAATCCTAATACTTTCAGGGAGTGGCCCCCAAGTTCGAAGAAGTGATCTTTGACTCCGATTTCCTGCACACCGAGTACCTCGGACCAAATCTGCGCCAGTTCTACTTCAGTCGGCGTACGCGGCGGGATATACTCCGCTGTACTCCGCAGGAGTGCTTCTGGTGCCGGCAGCGCTTTGCGATCCAATTTGCCGTTCGGATTCAGCGGCATTTGTGCCAGCTGTACGAAAGCAGTCGGAATCATGTAGCTTGGCAGTTCGCTCGCCAGTGCTTCACGTAATACGTTGGCTGCAAGTCCCTCTTCAGCCACAAAGTACGCGCAAAGCTGAGTACCTCCAGTAGCATCAGTCAGTGCAAGGACGACCGCTTCCTGCACAGACGGCACTTTAAGAATTTGTGCCTCCACTTCTCCCAGCTCAATGCGGTAACCCCGGATTTTTACCTGGTGATCGATCCGCCCCAAATACTCAATATTCCCGTCTGGCAACCATCGGGCCAAATCGCCTGTCCGATAAATCCGTGCTCCCGGATTGTACGGGTGAGGAATGAACTTTTCTGCCGTCAGGTCCGACTGGTTGAAGTACCCTTGCGCTACCCCTTCGCCTGCAATGCAGAGTTCTCCCGGCACACCCACAGGTGATACCTGAGAAGCACTGTCCATCATCCATACTTGGACGTTAGCGTACGGTTTACCGATAGGCACATGCGTTAGAGCAGCAGTCTCAAGACTCGTTGTATATCGGGTCGCATATACGGCCGCTTCCGTAGGACCGTAGATGTTCTCCAGTACTGCGTGTGGAGATACTTTATAGTACTCTTCCACAAGTTTGGCGGGCAGCGTCTCGCCGCAGGCAAACAGGTATTTCAAAGTAAGGAATCCTTGGCTGCCGCCTTCCTTCAAATATTGAACGAGGACACTGAGCATCGACGGTACCAGATTGAGATGCGTGATATGGCTCGTATCCACGGCCTCCAGCAGTGCCACCGGATCTTTGTCCGCGCCCTGCGGCAAGATGACGAGAGTTCCCTGCCCAAAGAACCAGCAGAACAGCTCCGGCACGGAGAAGTCAAAGGTGAATGTGGTTTTGAGCAGGAATCGGTCGCCTGCCAGCATCGGATATTCAGCTTCCAACTGGCTCAACGTATGGACAGCGGAACGATGCTCAATCATTACGCCTTTCGGCTTACCGGTTGAACCTGACGTGTAAATGATATACGCCAGATGCTCCGGCCCGGCGAGTGGCTCCAGATTCGAGTCATCCGCATGATACGCCTGCGGGTCATCGAGTGCCAGGAGCGTGCCAGTGAACGGAAAGCGATCTTTGAGATGATTCTTCGTCAGCAGAAGCTTCGCTCCTGAATCCTCCAGCATGTGGCGAATACGATCTTCCGGGAATTCCGGATCAATCGGTACATAGGCCCCACCCGCTTTTAGAATGGCATGGATGCCGATGATCATCTCAAGCGAACGTTCAACCATGATGCCGACCGGCTGATCCGGTCTGACCCCTTGGGCACGCAACGTACGTGCGAGGCGGTTCGCCTGCTGATGAAGTTCTCCGTAGGGAAGCTTCGTTTCGCCATAAATAAGTGCTGTACGATCCGGTGTAAGCGCCGCTTTTTCCTCAAATATGCCGTGAAGGGTCTTCTCACGCGGATAAGGAGCTGCTGTATCGCCCCACACCTCTATAATCTGCGATTTCTCTTCTGGCGTGATCAGCTCCAGCTCATCAATACGAATGGCAGGCTGAACAGATACATTGCCCAGAATTTTCATAAAGTGCCCTTGAATCCGTTCCACGCTCTCCCGATCATAGACGCGGGCATTGTAACGATACAGGAACTCCAGATTACGGCCTGGCAGCACAATGAGGTTAAAATCATAATTCGTCTGTTCAAACATCTGAACATCCGTAATTGTGTATTCAGCCTCTTCACTGGCCATTTTCTCTTCCAGTTGCTCCTCCACCGGATAATTCTCGAATACCATAATATGAGAAATCAAATCTTGCTTCTGTTCGCTCTGTGCTTGAATCTCATAGAGCGGATAGGAATCATAAGCATGTCCTGCCAAATATAATTCCTGCTGTCTTTTCATCACATGGGAGAAAGTATCGCTTCCCTCAGCCTGTACCCGAACCGGAACTGTATTAATGAAGAGACCGATCATGCTTTCGATACCCGGAATCTCGGCAGGTCTTCCCGATACCACACTTCCAAAGACGACATCCTGACTTCTATTGTAGCGCTGCAACACGATTCCCCAGGCTGCTTGCATCAGCGTGTTCATCGTTACCTGGTTCTGCTTCGCCACTTGTTCCAGCCGCTCGGTCAGCTCTTCATTCAACGTGAATACAAGCTTCTCTGATACGTAGGCTTCTGCTTTTGCCAATGGCTGTGTTGTCGCTTGCGGCAGCTTCGTCTGCTGTTCGTAACCTTCCAGATAACCTCTCCAGTAAGAGGATGCCTCTTCCTCACCTTGCTCCTCCAGCCATTGAATATACTGGCTGTACGATACAGCAGTAGGAAGCTCAGGCTCCCTCTGCTCACGCAGAACCCCGTACGTTTCAAACACTTCCTGAAGCACAAGAGGCATACACCAGCCATCCAAAATGATGTGATGAGAGCTCCACAGCAGATGGTAATCCTCTTGTGCCGTCCGTAGAATGGTTACACGCAGCAATGCTCCTTCGGCAAGATCAAAGCCTCTTGCTTTGTCCTGAGCAGTACAAGCTGCAAGACGCGCTTCAATTTCACGGGATTCCAGCTCGTGCAGGTCCTCGTATACGAAGTCACACGCTCTTTCTTTAAACACAATCTGTATAGGGAAATCGCCCCATCCGGCATGGAAATTTGTTCTCAATATGGCATGCCGTTTCATCAGATGCTGTAAGCTGCGTTTGAAATCCTCAGGATAGAATGCTCCGTGAATTTCAAATTTAGCCTGCTCAAAGTAGACTTCCGAATGAGGCTCCAGCAAGCTGTGGAACAACATTCCTTTTTGCATCGGCGTCAGTTTATACATATTTTCAATACTGCCGATATGCCGTGTCTGCTCTTCCAGCTCCTCAATTTTTTCCAGGCTGATATCTTTGAGGAGTACGTCGCTTGGTGTAAGTTCCGTTCTTTCCTTTCGTACACAATGTCCAATGACTTCGCCGAGACGCTTCTTCAGGATGCCGACAAACTTCTCTACCGACTCCGTGTGGAACTGCTGACGGTTATAGCTGACCGAAAGCTGAAGTCGTCCTTCGGCAATCAGTCCATTAATGTTCAATGCCTGATGCTGTACCATCTGCTCACTGACCTCAGATCCTACCGAGTAAGGCGATACCTCCATCATCCCCCCTGCAAGATCCTGGTCGAACTGTCCCAGGTAGTTGAAGATAATCTCCGGTTCAGCCGAGAAGGAGGAGACATCGGATACGTCGCTCAAATATTTCAAAATACCATATCCGACACCTTTGTTAGGAATGTGGCGCAAGCCTTCCTTGACGCGCTTGATTCTGGCGCCGATCTCCAGGCCCTCTTTCATCTCAAGGGCGACAGGGTATTGGCTTGTAAACCAGCCTATAGTGCGAGTGATATCCAGTTCAGGTACAACAGGCTCCCGTCCATGTCCTTCCAGAAGGATGCCTATACGTTCGATCCCAGTCCACTCGTGAACAGCCATGCCGAGGGCCGTCAGGAGCAAATCGTTAACTTCCGTGTTGTAAGTGCGGTTCGCCTCTTTCAGGAACTGCTCTGTCTCTTCTGGTGACCATCTCACCGTAACCGTCCCGCTGTCTTTAATGAGAAGAGCGTCGTCTACCTTGTCTTTGGGAAGAGGGGCGAAGCCATCCCCTTCTACCTCTGCCCAATAGCTGCGTTCTTGTTCAGCCGCCGGACTGTTCGCATATTGTGTGATTCCCTGGGCCCATGCACGGTACGAATCCGTCTTCTGCGGAAGCTTGACAGCTTCTCCACGTGCTGCCTGCTCGTAGCCTTCCTGCAGGTCCTCAAAGAGGATGCGCCAGGATACGCCATCAACAGCCAGATGATGAATAACGATTAACAGATGTTCGCCTTCCGCGCAGCGGAATAGGCCCAATCTTAAGAGAGGTCCATCACCGAGAGAGATGCTGCGCTGAATGGCTTCGGCACCTGCTTCTATTGCCGAAGCCGGGTCTGTTTCATCCTTCAGATCGTGGATCTGGAGGCTATAAAGCTCACCCTCACCTAAGCTGCGGTTCCAGGCTTCAAATCCCTGCTCTCCTTGGCGGAACACCAGTCGCAGCGCATCATGATGTTCTGCAATTTTCCGAACAACCTTGGCGAGCGCATCGGTATCGAAGCCTTCCCGACGGTACAACATGACCGACTGATTAAAGTGGTGCAGGTCCGTCGACTGCTCGTCGAAAAATCTGCACTGGGCAGGTCCCAGTCTTACCGCTCCGTGTACCTCGCTCTGATCCGCAATTCGGCTGACCGCCCTAACACGCTGGGCCAGCTCTGCAATGGTCGGATAGCTGAACAAATCCTTCATCTCAAGTTTATAGCCTGCTTGGAGCAGCCTTGATGAGACTTGAATGGATTTGATCGAGTCGCCTCCGAGCTCAAAGAAATTGTCATGGATGCCGACAAGCGGAACACCTAGCACACCCTGCCAGATCGAAGCCAAAATGTTCTCCACATCCGTCCGCGGAGCAGTAAAGGCCGCGCCCGCCTTCACACCCGAGTTCGGTTCAGGCAGTGCCTTACGGTCCAGCTTGCCATTCGGTGTCAAAGGCATCACGTCCAGTTGGACGAAGTAGGACGGGATCATATATGCAGGCAGTCCAGAAAGTTCGTTCCGCAGCTCACTGACAGACATTTCCCGATCAGCTACGAAGTAGGCACACAGAGACTTCTGCCCATGGGCATCTGCCCACGCAACAACGAGAGCTTCCTCTACAAGTGGGATATCCTGTAGCTTGGCCTCAATCTCACCAAGCTCTATACGATAGCCCCGTATTTTAACTTGATGGTCAATACGTCCAATGTACTCAATGTCTCCATTAGGAAGGCGACGAGCCAAATCCCCGGTTCGATACATATTTCCTTCCGAAGCAAACGGATTTCTAATGAATTTTTCTGCGGTAAGCTCAGGACGGTTCAGGTATCCGCGGGCTACCCCGTCCCCTGCGATGTACATTTCGCCCTCCACGCCTAATGGCACGAGACGAAGCTGTTCATCCAGGATATGGATGTATATATTGTCTGCCGGCAATCCAATAGGTACGGATTCACGTGTATCCTTCACAGGATCGTACAGGTGAATCATGCAGCCGACGACCGTTTCGGTTGGACCGTATTCATTGTAGATTTTAATGTTGCCGCCAAAGAGATCTGTGATGGTTTGCGACAAATGTGTGGTCAAATTCTCTCCACCCACAATGAGCTGCTGAATGCGACTTTCCGCCGGGATGGTCATATCTTTAATCAGACTGAGATGAGTCGGCGTCAGCTTGAGAATGTCCACCGCATTTTCGCGCAAAATATGCTGAACAACCTCCGCTTTATCTATACCATCGTAAATCCGTACTAATCCTCCGTTAATTAATGGAGTGAAAATTGATGTCAGCGTCAGGTCAAACGAAATGGACGAGTACAGCGGAAAATCTGTTGGTTTCCCTGCACAGTAGACCTTATTGGCCCACCAGATGTAGTTCACGATCCCTTTATGGTTAATCATGGTTCCCTTCGGATTCCCTGTTGTACCCGAGGTATAGATTAAATACACCAGATCGTTTCCTCTCACTGGCAGATTGGGATTATCCACCCCGTCACCGTAGATGTGCGGCGAATCCAATTCCATAACCGTTCCCTCAAAGGAGGCCAGCTCCGTCAGGTGGCTCTGTGTGAGCAAAATTCCAGCGCCAGAATCCTTCAGAATATACTGAATTCGTTCCTGCGGATATTCAGGATCAATAGGTACATAGGCCCCGCCCGCTTTGAGCACACCCATGATGGCGACAAGCAGCTCCACAGACCGATCCGCCAGCAGGCCCACCACTTGTTCACTCCGAAGTCCCTGGGCGATCAAGGTGGCGGCCAATCTGTTCGCCTGCTCGTTCAACTCCCGATACGTGACCTGAACATCGCCGTTAACAGCTGCAATCTTATCTGGCGTACGGACAACCTGTTCTTCAAATAAGGTATGCAGACCCTGATCACTTGGATAAGTATGGGCCTTGCCGCCCCAGTATAGCAGTTTCATCCGTTCCTCAGATGTTACAATCTCCAGTTCCTCTATGGTCGCCTGCGGACGAGTAGCTACCTGATCGAGCATTTGCATCAAGTGTCCACCGATCCGTGCAATGCTTTCTTGTTCGTAGACCAAAGCATTGTAACGAATGCAGACCCTGATATCCTCGCCTGGAATCACAACCAGGTTAAAGTCATAGTTCGTTTGTTCAAACATGGTGAAGTTCGCGACTTCGAGATTGTCCTCATGTTGATTACCCGACTGTTCCACCTGTTCGTCGAGCGGATAATTTTCAAAGATCATAATATGAGAAATCAGGTCCTGCTTTTGGGTTGTTTTTCCCTGAATCTCATATAGTGGGTAAGTGTCGTAAGCACGGCCTGCCAGCGATTGTGCCTGTGTACGTTTCATGACCTCGACAAAGGCTTCGTCTTTGGAGGACTGTACACGGATAGGTACTGTATTAATGAACAGACCCACCATATTTTCGATACCTGCAATCTCAGCCGGTCTACCTGACACAACGCCGCCGAAAACCACATCCGAGCTGGCATTGTAACGTTGAAGAATCAGTCCCCAAGCTGTCTGCATTAAGGTGTTGACAGTCACGTGGTTTCGCTTCGCCACAACATCCATTTTATCGGTCAAGGATGCACCCAGATGGAGAACATGCTCATTTAGAACATAGCCCGCTTCTTTGGCCTGAGATTTCGTCTTGCCTTCCGGCAATACGGTATTCCCATCATAGTCCTTGAGGTATTGGCTCCAATATGTTGAAGCTTCCTCATCATCCTGTGCATCAAGCCACTCAATATAACGGCTATAAGGCTGAGCTGGCGGCAGCACAGGCTGTACCTGCTGTCGCATAGCAGAATAATAATCGAACAGCTCCTGCGTAATGATCGGGATGCACCAGCCATCCATGACAATATGATGGAAGCTCCATAATACCAGAGAGCTTTGTTCTGTTTGCAAGACGGTCACTCGCATCAGCGGATCTTCCGACAAGCTGAACCCCTTAGCCATATCCTCAGCAGTGTAAGCCTTGATCTGGGCTTCTTGCTCTTGCAAAGTTGCGGCACGCAAATCTACGTAGTGCAGAGGGATTAGCCGTTGCTTAAAGACAACTTGCAGCGGTACATCACCAATGTTGTTGTAAAAGCTGGTACGTAGTATGGCATGTCTTTGCACCAAAGCCTGGAAGCTCTCGAAGAAGGTCTCTACATCGAAGCTGCCTCGCAGCTCGAATGTAGCCTGCTCGAAGTATGAAGAGGAGTCTGGCTCCAGCAGGCTGTGAAACAGCATCCCCTTCTGCATTGGCGTAAGCTTGTACACATCTTCAATCTCTCCAGTGTGGGCCGTCCGCGCTGTAAGTCGATCAAGCTGCTCCAGTGTTAATCCCTGAAACAAAACATCACTTGGTGTAAGCTGTGAACGCTCCTGCGCCACACAATGCCGGATGACCTCGCTGAGGCTGGACTGTAATAATTCAGCAAAATGATTCACCGTCTCCTTGCGATACTGCATGCTGCTGTACGTAACCGTCAGTGATAGCTGGCCTTCGGCAATCATGCCATTCACATCCAGAGCATACTGCTGTGGTGTGTGGTCGCTGAGCGCCTTACCGACTGAATGTGTGGATAGGCTGAGGGCATTCCCCTCCAAATCCTGATCAAACTGTCCAAGGTAGTTAAAGGAAATCTCCGGCTCTACGCCGAACCCGCCACTTTTCTCCAGTGCCATATATTTAAGAAGGCCGTAGCCGATTCCTTTGTGCGGAATCTGGCGCAAATTCTCCTTGATACGCTTGATTCGTGCAGAACCTTCCTGTCCGTCTTGAAGGTTCAGCAGAACCGGATACTGGGTTGTGAACCAGCCCACGGTACGGGTGATATCCAGTTTCGGTAGAATCATTTCCCGTCCATGCCCTTCAAGATTGACCAAAATCTGCTCCATGCCTGTCCAGCGCTGTATTGCTGCCCCCAGAGCAGTCAAGAGCAAATCATTCGTCTCCGTATGATACGCCCGGTTCGCTTGTCGCAGCAGCAGGTCCGTTTCTTCCGCAGACCACGTTACCGTTACCGACTCGGTATCCCGAATGGTGCCCGGCTCCTGATCCTTATCCTTTGGCAGTGGAGCCAAAATCGCCTCCTCGATCTGCTGCCAGTATGCACGCTCCTTGTCCAGAGCAGGCCCTTCTGCATACTTCGCCGCTTGCTCAGACCATACAAGATACGAATCGGTCTTTTGAGGAAGAACGATTGCTTGTCCATTCAACGCCTGCTCGTATCCCGCTGCGATATCCTCAAACAGGATGCGCCAGGATACGCCGTCAACCAGGAGGTGATGGATGACAATTAACAAATGATCGCCATCGTCACAATGGAACAAGCCTAGCTTGAACAGCGGGCCGTCTTCCAGGTGAAAGCTTGCCTGGATGTCATCGGCTTTGGCTTGAACGGCAGCTGCCTGGTCTTCTGCCTGCCGCACATCAGCGATGTCCAATGTGTAGAGCTCACCTTCGTCCGTTCCCCGATTCCAGGCTGCATATCCAGCTTCTGTAGAACGGAAGACCATACGCAGCGCGTCATGGTGGGTAGCAATTTGGGCCACCGTCAATCGGAGTGCAGCCTCATCAAAGCCGTCTTTCCGATAGAGCATAACGGCATGATTGTAATGATGCGGCTCCGCTGTATGGCGTTCAAAGAACCAACGCTGAATTGGCATTAACTCCGCTGCACCTTGGATCTCGCCCTGTTCTGCTGTGCGTCCGGCTGCCTGAAGATACGGGCTTAGCTCGGCAATTGTCGGATATTTAAAGAGATCCTTCATCTCTAGCTTATACCCGGCTTGGAACAATCTCGAGGATACCTGGATCGCTTTGATGGAGTCACCACCCAGATCGAAGAAATGATCATGGATGCCGACCTGCTGCGCTCCCAATACACCTTGCCATACGGACGCCAGAGCTTCCTCAGCCTTCGTCCTTGGCGGTTCATAAACCGCTCCTGTCTGCACATTGACCTCCGGAGCAGGAAGCGCCTTGCGATCCAGCTTGCCATTTGGCGTCAATGGCATCTGTTCCAATTGCATGAAGTAAGACGGAATCATATAAGCTGGCAGCTCAGCAGCCAAGGCTTTTCTCAATTCGCCTACCGTCAGCATCTGATCGGCAGTGAAATAGGCGACAAGCACCTTTTGCCCACTTCCATCCTCCCGGGCGAGCACAACGGCCTCCCTTACAGACGGGGCATGGAGCAGCTTCGCTTCCACTTCGCCCAGCTCGATGCGGTAACCACGGATTTTAACCTGATGGTCAATCCGTCCCAAATACTCCATGCTGCCATCCGGCAGCCAGCGTGCCAGGTCACCCGAGCGGTACATACGCTCGCCCGCTGCAAACGGATGAGCGACAAACTTCTCTTCCGTTAATTCCGGTCGGTTCAGGTAGCCGCGCGCCAGGCCTTCGCCCGCCACGTAGAGTTCACCCGGAATACCAATCGGCTGTGGACGGCGCTGTTCATCCAGAATGTAAGCACGCAGCGTCGGAATCGTGATGCCGATATTGCTGCGGCCCTGTTCAATTTCCAGCTCTGTAATTTCCTTGTATGTTACATGTACGGTCGTTTCGGTAATGCCGTACATATTGATGAGCTGCACTTGCGGGTACTTCGTTCTCCAGTCCTTGAGCAAGGCCGGGCTTAATGCCTCTCCACCGAAGATAATCATACGGAGACTCAGCTCTGCGGCGTGATGAGCAAGCTCTTCCTGTAGTAACTGGTAGAAGTATGTCGGCGTCTGGTTCAAGACGGTGACCTTCTGGTCCTTAAGCAATTGCAAGAATCGATCCGGACTCTTCGCCGTAAGCGATGGAACGATGACCAGACGTCCTCCGTTCAGCAATGCCCCATACATCTCCCATACAGAGAAATCAAAGCAGAATGAATGGAACAGTGTCCACGTATCCTGAGGACCGAAATCAAACATATTTTTATCATTAAAGAGCAAGCGAACTACATTTTTGTGCTCGATCAGCGTTCCCTTTGGCTTGCCTGTCGTACCCGATGTGTAGATGACGTAGGCAAGATGCTCCGGTCCGGCTGCAGGCTGCAGGTTTGAGATATCTTCCTTGTAGGAAGCCGCCTCGTCCAGATTGATGATGTCACCGGCGAAGGAGGCGCGTTTCTCCAGATGCGCTTGTGTCAGCAGTAGCTTGGCTCCTGAATCCTCCAGCATAAAGCGAATGCGGTCTTCTGGATATTCAGGGTCCACAGGGACGTAAGCTCCGCCCGCCTTCAAAATGGCCAAAATCCCGACGACCATTTCGAGGGAACGATCCGCCATGATTCCAGCCAAACCATCCGGTTGGAGGCCACGCTCGCAGAGCGTTCTGGCAAGTCTGTTTGCCCGTTCGTTCAGCTCGCTGTAGGACAGGGTTGCCTCTTTACATACGACTGCTACTGCATTCGGAGTATGAGCAGCCTGTTCCTCGAACAACGCATGAATCGTCTTGTCACGAGGATAATCTGCTCTGGCTTCGGCCGACTCCTGCATCAGCTTTGATTTTTCCTGAGGTGTCACGATATCAAGGGATGACAACGGCATCGCCGGATTGGCGGTTGCTTCCCGAATAAGCTGTACAAAATGACCTGCCATTCGTTCAGCAGTCTCTCGCTTGTAGATCGCAGTCGAGTACTCAAGCGTGCAATCCAATGCCCCATCCGCTTCACTTACGGTCAGCGTGAGGTCAAACTTGGCAGCAGGATGTACATTATCGTAAGGAGTGAAACGCAATCCCTCTATTTCTTGTTCTCCCTGCTCAATATTTTGCAGGACAAACATGGTATCAAATAGCGGGTTACGGCTCAGGTCACGCTGAAGCTCCAGCTTTTCTACCAGCTCCTCGAACGGATAATCCTGGTTTTCATAGGCCTGCAGCGCTGTTTCCTTCACTTCCTGCAAATAAGCCTCGAAAGACTTCTCCCCTTCCGGATAAGTACGTAGTGCCACTGTGCCGACGAACATACCGATGAGACCTTCGAGTGTCGCATGGGATCTTCCCGCCACAGGTGAGCCGACAATGACATCTTCCTGACCTGTGTACTTGTGCAAGAGCGCTGTATAGGCTGCCAGCAGTACCATGAACAGAGTAGAACCCGTCCGGGTAGCCAGCTCCTGGAGTGAACCGCTCAGAGAAGAATCAATACGAAAGTCGATCCGGTCCCCCACAAAGCTTCGCACCGCAGGACGGACTTCATCCCCCGGCAAATCCAGCACTGGCAAGCTTCCGCGGAATGCATCCAGCCAGTAAGCTTCCTGGGCTTTGAGACGTTCGCTTCCGAGTTGCTCCTGCTGCCATACCGCATAGTCTGTGTACTGGATCTGTAGTGCAGGTAATAAGTCCTCCTCTTGGTAGAAGCGGAGGAATTCTTCTATGAGAATGTTCATAGAAACACCATCTGAGACAATATGATGCATGTCAAACAACAGTAAATGGCGTTCATTCGCAATCCGAATGAGGCCGGCCCGCAGCAATGGAGCCTCGCCAAGATCGAAGGGACGGACAAATTGCTGAACGGAAGCTTCTGCCTCTTCCTCGCTCAACTCCGCATATTCCACAGTAAATGGCACATCCGTCAGGATCTGCTGTACGGGTTCACCGTTAACAGTCACAAAACGGGTACGCAGCGAACCATGGCGATGAATCAGACGACGGAATACCTGCTCCAGCCGTTCCCGATCCAAGACTCCCTCAACCGTAAGGATACCCGGCATATTGTAGCTCAGCTCTCCGCCTTCCAGCTGACTTAGAATAAACAGCCGTTTTTGGCTTGAGGACAAGGGGTAGTGCTCACGTAGTCCAGCCGTAGGAATTTCCTCAAAATCGAGCGGTGTATAGCCCTCAATCGCATAAGCCAATCCTTCAATTGTAGGTGACTGGAACACCTCTCTCAGACTAATCTCACGGTTCATTTCCTTGCGAATTCGTGAGACTAGCAGGGCTGCACGCAGTGAGTGACCTCCAAAATGGAAGAAATTATCCTTCACTCCCGCGTTCTCTACACCCAACACTTCTTGCCAAATTTTAGCTAATTGAATTTCCACAGGTGTCTTCGGAGCTACAGATGAAGCAACTGCCCATCCGCGCTCTCCCTGCAACGCTTTTCGATCTATTTTTCCGTTCGACGTCAGAGGCATGTCCTCCAGTTGTATGAAGCGGGAAGGGAGCATATATCCAGGTAACATCTCCGACAGAACAGCCCGAAGCTCGGATACCTCAAGTTTCTGAGCGGCTACGAAATAAGCGACTAGATCTTTGTAGCCGTCATCGCCCTCTACAGCCATGGCCACGACTTCCTGAACGGACGCCACTCTGAGCATTTGTGCTTCGACCTCACCCAGCTCGATTCGATAGCCGCGAATTTTGACTTGGTGATCTATTCGACCTAAGTACTCGATGGTTCCATTCGGTAACCAGCGAACCAGGTCACCCGTCCGATACATACGCTCTCCTGGAGCAAACGGATTGTCCACGAATTTCTCATCCATTAACTCAGGCCGGTTATGATACCCCCGTGCTAACCCGATACCCGAAATGCATAGCTCTCCAGCTACGCCAACAGGCTGCAATCTAAAATGGTCATCCAAGATGTACACACTATGGTTAGCAATAGGTTGTCCAATAGATACAATATCCGTTGCTTCCTCACTGTCCGGGACAGACCAGATTGTGGTGCATACGGAGTCCTCCGTTGGGCCATAGCCATTAGAGTATCGTACATGCTTCCTCCACTTTTCGATCAACTCGACCGATGCGGCTGATCCGGCGGTTAGTAGGCACCGCAGTGTTGGCAGACGCTCTGGATCAAATTGGATAGCGTAAGCGGGTGGCAGAGTCGCTATCGTAATTCCCTTGTCATTTAAGAAATGCTCAAACAAGGCATAATCCAAAATGTCATGTGTAGAAGGAATGCACAGAGCAGCCCCTTGGCTTAGTGCCGTTAAAATTTCCGAAACCGATGCATCGAACGACAGGCTTGCAAACTGAACGATTCGGTCCTGCGGTGTAACTTCGAAGAGTGCCCCGTATACGTCCGAAAGATTTTGCAGTCCCCGATGTTCAACTAATACGCCCTTAGGCTGACCCGTCGTACCTGAAGTATAGATCACGTAGGCCAGATCATCCGGGCCAGCAGTATCCTTCAAATTCGAGGTGTCGGCATCATAGGTTAATGGTTCATCCAGCAGCAAAACATTTTCCATCCAGCCAAGATGCTCCAGGAGACGGGTCTGTGCAAGGATCAGCTTCGCCCCGCAATCTTCAAGCATGTAACTGATTCGTTCTTTCGGATACTCTGGATCAATGGGAACATAGGCACCCCCGGCTTTCATAATCCCGTAGATTCCAACGATCATTTCGGGCGACCGTTCAGCAATCAGTCCCACCAGGTCTCCCGTCTTGATTCCCTGAGTATGGAGCCTTCTCGCCAGTCCATTGGCTTTTGCATTGAGCTCGGCGTAGGTCAGCATCTCGTCCTCGAACCAAATGGCAGTCGCGTCTGGCGTTCGTCCCGCCTGTTCCTCCAACAGCCCGTGGAACGTGCTACAGTGCTCGTAACTGATTTTCGTGTTTCCCCATACGTTCAAAATCTGCTCTCTCTCCTGCGGCGTGACCAATTCCAGAGCATCCACGGAAATGGCAGGGTTCTCTACAATTTGTTCCATAAGGTGAACCAGATGTCCCTTGATTTGCTCAATCGTCTCTTGATCATAAACAAGTGCATTGTATTGGAAAAGCAATTTCATCTCTTCACCCGGCAGGACGATCAGGTTAAAATCGTAGTTCGTTTGCTCAAGAAGCTCCGCGTCCTCAATCTCAAAGGCAGCCTCGCCACCACCCAGACGCTCTACCTCCTCCTCGACAGGATAGTTCTCAAATACCATAATATGTGAGATTAGATCCTGCTTCTGATCCGTCTGAGCCTGAATCTCAAACAGTGGGTAGGTGTCGTACATATGAGAAGCCATATATTGCTCCTGCTGCTGCTTCATCAGGATAGAGAAGGGGAGATTTTCTTCCGTCTTCACACGAACGGGAATCGTATTGATGAACAAACCGATCATCCGATCAATGCCCGGGATTTCTGCTGGTCTGCCCGATACTACACTTCCGTACACGACATCCCGGCTACCGTTATAGCGTTGAAGCGCAATGCCCCAGATGGACTGCAGCAGTATATTCACCGTGACATGAGCATTTCTGGCCACCTTTTCGAGGCGCTCAGTCAGTTCCCTGCTGAGAGGGTAATTCAGCTTTTCTGCTACATAGCCTTCTCCCTTACTTGCTCCAACGACTTGAGGTAAAAGCGTCTGCTGCTCGTAACCGGCCAGATATCGGCCCCAATAGTTGGACGCAACTACTTCATCCTGCTGTTCCAGCCATTCGATATATCGACTGTATGGCTGAACCTCTGCCAGCTGCGGCTCTCTTCCTTCCAGGAGGGAAAAATAATGCTCAAATACCTCCTGCGTAATTAACGGAACACACCATCCATCCATGACGATGTGGTGGAAGCTCCACAAGAGACGGAAGCTAGCTTCACCTGTGCACAAAATCGAAACACGGAGAAGCTCATCTTCAGACAGGTTGAAGCCCTGTTCTTTGTCCTTTGCAGCAAACGTCTTCAAATAAGCTTCGCGCTGCGTTGCGTTCATCTCCCGCAGATCTTCGTACACCAGTTTGGCGCCTCGGTGCCGAAATACAACCTGTAAAGGCTCGCTACCCCATCCGCTATAAAAGTTCGTGCGCAGGATGGCATGACGCTCCACCACTGCATCCAGACTGTGTCCAAAGGCAGCTGGGTCAAAGCTGCCCTTAAAGTCAAAGGCAGCCTGCTCAAAATAAGCACCCGTATGCGGCTCTAACATATCATGAAACAGCATGCCCTTCTGCATCGGCGTCAGACTGTATACATTCTCAATATCACCTATGTGGCTGGTTTGCTTAGAAAGCTCTTCTAAATCAGCAATGCTCAGCCCTTTCGCAAGCACATCGCTTGGTGTCAATACCGATCTCTCTTGGGTTACGCAATGATGGAGAAGCTCGCGCAAGCTGTCTTCAATATATCCAGCAAGTTGCTCCATCGTAGATGACTTATACTGTTTTCCGTTATAAGTAATCGTTAGAGTCAGGGCTCCGTCCGTCACCATGCCATTGATATCTAGCGTATAGGCTGGTTCCTCCAACAAGCTTTGGGCGCTTCCGGTCGGATAAGGAGAAATCTGCAACGAGCTTCCCTGCAAATCCTGATCAAATTGCCCCAGATAGTTAAAAGAAATCTCAGGCTGCAAGCTGAAGCTGTCTACGTCCACCTGATTTGCCATGCTTTGGAGTAACCCATATCCGATACCTTTGTTCGGAATTCGGCGCAGCCCTTCTTTCACAGACTTGATCAAGGCTGCCACTTCTGGGTCATCGCCCAATTCCAAAATTACCGGATATTGGCTTGTAAACCAACCAACGGTACGGGTGATGTCGATATTCGGTATAATCGGTTCACGACCGTGGCCTTCCAGATTCACAGCAATCTTTCCGATGCCAGACCATTTGGATACCGCCATGCCCAGAGCGGTCAATAGCAGATCGTTCGTCTCCGTTTGGTAAGCACGGTGGGCTTTTCTCAGCAGTTGGTCAGTTTCTTCTGCAGTCCATTGTGCTGTTACCACTTCGCTATCCCGTAAAAGAAGGCTTTCTACAGCCTCATCCTTCGGTAACTGCTCAAGTTGCTGTCCTTCCAGGTCTCTCCAATACGCCTGATGAATTTCGATTGCCGGGCTTTCCGAATAACGGGAAAGAGCATCACCCCAGTCACGGAAGGCGTCCGTCTTCTGCGGAAATGTCAGCTCTTGTCCTTGAGTTACCTGTTCATAGCCCGCTGCGATATCCTCAAACAAAATCCGCCAGGATACTCCGTCCACCACCAAATGGTGGATCACGATCAGCAGATGGTCTCCATCCTGACAATGGAAAAGTCCTAGCTTCAACAGCGGACCCTCTGCCAGATTGATGCTGCGCTGAATGTCATCCGACAACGCTGTAATGGCTGTGACCGGATTGGATTCATTCCGTAAATCAGCCGTTTGCAGGCTATAAAGCTCTCCTTCTTCAAAACCACGATTCCAAGCCTCGTAGCCTTGTTCTGTCTGACGAAAAACCATGCGGAGGGCGTCATGATGCTGGGCGAGTTTTCTCAGCACTTGATGCAAGGCCTTTTCCTCAAATCCCTGTTCACGGTACAGCATGACCGCTTGATTGAAATGATGCGGCTCTGCCTGCTTCCGTCCAAAGAACCACTGCTGGACTGGAGTCAAGGAGGCCGATCCACGCACAGTTCCTTGTTCTGCCATATGCACAGCCGTTTGTATTTGCGCGCTTAGCTCCGCAATGGTTGGAGATTTGAACAGTTCCTTCATCTCTAGCCGATAACCAGCCTGTAGCAACCGTGACGAAACCTGAATGGCCTTAATGGAGTCTCCTCCCAATTCAAAGAAATTGTCATGGATCCCCACCTGCTCGGCACCCAGCACCCCCTGCCAAACAGAAGCCAAGGCTTCTTCCGCCAGTGTACGGGGAGCCGTATACTTCCGTCCCGTATGCACACCCACTTGAGGAGCTGGCAGAGATCTGCGGTCCACTTTTCCGTTCGTCGTTAATGGCATACGATCCAGCTGCACAAAATAGGACGGGATCATATAACCCGGAAGTACCTGCGATAGAGCAAGACGCACTTCTCCTGCCGTGAGCATGCGATCCGCCACATAATAAGCGCAAAGCTGCTTCTCTCCAAGCTCATCCGTGCGAACGACCACTACGGTGTCAATGACCGTCTCCACCTTGGTCAACTGAGCCTCGATTTCGGGGATCTCAATGCGGTAGCCACGTATTTTGACCTGCTCATCAATTCTTCCTTTAAATTCCAGTTTACCATCTGGAAGCCAGCGTACCAGATCACCAGTTCGGTAGCAGGATTCTCCGTCCTTCACGGGACTAGGGACAAATTTTTCTGCCGTGAGATCGGGACGATTGAGATATCCGCGCGCTACACCTTCTCCGCCGACAATCAGTTCGCCCCAAGCCCCAATGGGTTGTAATTGAAGCGATCCATTGACCACATAAGCGGTCGAGTTACTAATCGGGCGACCAATCGGCACCCCCCCTTCAGCACGACCCGGAATCTTGTAGGTGGTGGAGAATGTCGTATTCTCTGTCGGACCATAGCCATTGATAAGGTCAAGACCAGGATTGGCCTCTTTCACACGATTGATATGAGGTACGGACAGTACATCACCACCGACCAACAATGCTTTTAGCCCTCTAAATAAATACTCATCCTGTAGTGAGAGCTGATTAAAAAGCGGTGCAGTAAGCCACATCGTCGTAATCCCGTATGAGGCGATAGCAGCTTTGAGCCTATCGGCAATCAGGATGTCGTCGTTCTCTACGAAATAGAGCTGTCCACCGTTAAGCAACGCCCCCCATATCTCGAAAGTGGAGGCATCGAAGGCCACGGCTCCTGTCTGCAAAATTCGTGTGGATTCATTCAGCTCCACATAGTTAGTCTCTTTGACCAGACGGACCACGTTCCGGTGTTCAACCATAACACCCTTCGGTCTACCCGTCGTACCCGATGTGTAGATGACATAAGCGAGTCCCTGCGATCCATGGACAGTCTCCTCCGGCTGGGTAGGTTTAGCTGCATAAGCCTCTTCACTGCTGAGGTCGACAATCGGTAAACCGTAGTCTACACTTACAAACTCACCTTTTTGCACCAGTAGTAGCTTGGCGCCGGAATCATTGAGCATATAACGAACCCGGTCTTCCGGGTATTCGGGATCAATAGGCACATAGGCTCCACCCGCCTGCAGTATTGCGAGCATACCAATAACCATCTCGATGCCTCGTCCGCCCATCACGGCTACAGGCTGCTCCCTCAACGTTCCCAAGCGACGCAGTGTTTGGGCCAGCCGCCCTGCCTTCTCTTCCAATTCGAGGTAGGTTAGCTGGACGTTGCCGAATACAAGCGCCGTCTGCTCCGGTGTACGCTTTACTTGCTCTGCGAACAGCTCATGAATAGTCTTCTCACTTGGATAAGGAGCCGATGTCGCGTTGAATTCTTCAATGATCTGCACCTTCTCCTCCGGTGTGATCATCTCAATATTTGCCAGCTTTAACTGGGGATTGACAGCGACCGCATGCAGAACCCGAAGCAAGTGCATAGCCAGTCGCTCTACACTCTCTCGCTGATATAAAGCCGTGCTATACTCCAAACCAAAGGCTAGCTCTGCCCCCTGCTCCTCTACATTGAGTGACAGGTCAAATTTGGCTGTAACGGTCTCCGTCGGGTAAGGAGTAAAGCGCAGCCCGCCCATGTCCTGCTCTGCCTGCTCCGTATTTTGCAATACCAACAGAGTATCAAAGAGTGGATTGCGGCTGACATCACGTCCTACGCCCAGCTTCTCAATCAGTTTTTCCAAAGGATAGTCCTGATGCTCGAACGCCTTGAGCGCCGTTTCCTTGATTTCGAGAAGATAATCCTGAAATGTCTTATCTCCCGCCGGGTAGCTGCGCATAGCCAGTGTATTGACAAACATCCCGATGATGCCCTCAAGCTCCGCTTGCGGTCTTCCAGCCACGGGAGAACCTACGATGATATCCTCCTGCCCCGTATATTTGTGCAACAGGACCGAATAAGCAGCCAGTAATACCATATACAGCGTAGTACCTGTACGGGATGCGAGTTCCTGTATTGCCTTATTGCCGGACGCATCCAATGTAAAATCAATTCGGCTACCCTCGAAGCTGCGAACAGAAGGTCTTTGATAATCCGTAGGCAAATCAAGTATAGGCAGTTCCCCTTCAAAAGCCTGCAGCCAGTATGCTTCAAGCTCTTTCCACTGATTCTCCGAATGCTCCCGTTGCCATACCGCATAATCCTTGTACTGGATGTGCAGTTCTGGCAGCTGTTCTTCCTGATACAATGAGGTGAGTTCTTCCACCAGTATTTGAATGGAAACCCCATCCGAAATGATATGGTGCATATCAAACAGCAATAGATGACGTCCCTCTTCCAGCTTCACCAAGCCAACACGCAGTAATGGGGCCTGGCTGAGATCAAAAGCACGGATAAAGCTGCGTACGAGCGTATCCGTCTCCTCCACCGAAGCCTCTGTGTAGTCCAACGCGAACGGTACATCCCTATGCACACGCTGAACAAGCTCTCCATCCTTCATATAGAAGCCGGTTCTCAGGGATTCGTGACGCTGGATCAGTGCCTGGAACGCAGATTCAAGACGAACGCAATCCAACGGCCCGTCCACTGTGAATGCTCCAGGCATATTGTAGCTGAGCTCTCCTCCGTCCATTTGTCTCAACACATATAACCGCTTCTGTGCTGAGGACACGGGGTAAGCTTCGCTTTCCTCCGCCCGTGGGATGGATTCATACACGGTCGGAATGCGTTCTTTCACCAGTCGTGCCATGGACTCGACCGTAGGCCACTGAAACACTTCCCGCAGCGAAAGGCTGCATCCCAGCTCTTTCTGAATCCGCGAAACGAGCAGTGTCGCCCGCAACGAGTGACCACCTATTTCAAAGAAATTATCTCTGATACCCACGCGGGCAACTCCCAGAATATCCTGCCAGATTAGCGCCAACTGCACTTCCGCAGCAGTTCTCGGAGCCAAATAATCCTCGCTGGATTGTACACTGCCCTCAGGTGCTGGCAGCGCACGGCGATCCAGCTTGCCATTCGGCGTAAGCGGCATTTGCTCCAGCCGGACAAAATAAGAGGGGATCATATAAGCTGGTAGTTCTACGGCCAGCTGAGACCTCAATTCGCTCGGCGCAAGGTCGGTGGAGGCAACGTAGTAGGCGCACAGCAATTTTTGTCCCTGTTCGTCGTCCCTTGCCAGGACAATCGTTTCCCGTACATTCGGAACCTTGAGAATTTGGGCTTCCACCTCGCCAAGCTCAATTCGGTAGCCACGAATTTTGACTTGATGGTCGATCCGGCCCAAATATTCGATATTACCATCAGGCAACCAACGAGCCAGATCGCCGGTACGGTACATCCGCTCTCCCGCCCGAAACGGATGCTCTACGAATTTCTCGGCTGTTAACTCTGCACGGTTCAAATACCCTCGGGCAAGACCGTCGCCCGCGATGTATAGCTCCCCTGGAACCCCGACAGGCTGCAGACGTCTTTGCTCATCGAAAATGTAAGCGCTAAGTGTCGGAATTGTTCTGCCAATATTGCTTTTCCCCGCTTCAATCTCACGTTCCGTGATTTCCTTGTAGGTGACATGGACCGTTGTTTCCGTAATTCCGTACATATTAATCAGCTGCACATCAGGATACTTGACCCGCCAGTTTCTCAGAAGAGATGGGCTTAAGGCCTCTCCGCCAAAAATGATTTTTCTAAGACTAAGCTCTGTCGAAGAGTGCGCCAATTCCTCCTGTAGCACCTGATAAAAATACGTTGGCGTCTGGTTCAAAATGGTGACTTTGTTGTCTTTCAGCAACTCCAGGAAAGCTGCTGGACTCTTGGCAGTGAGAGAAGGAACAATCACCAATTTTCCTCCGTAGAGAAGGGCTCCATACATCTCCCAAACGGAGAAATCAAAACAGAATGAATGGAATAGCGTCCACGTATCCTGAGCGTTGAAATCAAATAAATTTTTATCGTTAAAGAGCAGTCGAACTACATTTTTATGCTCGATCAGCGTTCCCTTCGGCTTGCCAGTTGTACCCGACGTATAGATAACATAGGCAAGATTGCTCGCCCCCGAAATGCTCTCCAGATTTGAAGTGTCCCCTGTATACGATGCAACTTCGTCCAGATTCACCAGCTTTCCGTCAAATGTGGTACTCTCCCATAGATGGCTTTGGGTGAGCAACAGACGGACTCCTGAATCCTCTAGCATGTAACGAATACGCTCTTCGGGATAATCGGGATCAATCGGTACATAGGCACCTCCTGCTTTCAAAATGCCCATCATACCGACGATCATCTCCAAGGAACGGTCAGCCATGATCCCTACGAGCGTATCTGCTCCTACTCCCTCGGAGCGCAAATATCTCGCAAGCTGGTTAGCCTGCTCGTTTAGAGCTAGATATGTAATGCTCTGCTCGCCCATCTGAACGGCAACATGATCTGGCGTGCGCTCGGCCTGTTCTTCGAATAAGCCATGAATTGTCTTTTCACGCGGATAATCAGCTACAATCCCTTCCGAGAGAGCCAAAATGGATTGCTCATCCGCTTCTCCCAGCAGGGTTACCTCTGCGATGGAAAGCTGCGGTGCATGAATGATCTGCTCGGCGATCGTAAGCAACTGGGAAACCATGTCCGTTACTTCACTGCGTTCAAACAGCGTCGTCCGGTAATCGACATCCAGTACCAGCTCGCCTTCATCCAGGATCTCCACGATATGAAGCACGAAATCATTCACTTCGTCACCGCAGAAATCATAATCCGTCAAAATGCGCACCTCATCCAAATCAACCCAATTGATAAGGCGGTATTCCATTGAAACGCCAAAAAGCCGCTGGATATCCCTGTTACCATGCATTTCTCTAAGATCCTGAATTAACTGATTATATGGATACTTCTGATGCCGCAGGACTGACATCTGATCCCTGGCTACATCCTGCAGGAAGCTCAACACATCCATATCCTTTTCGACGTATGTTCTGGCTGCAGCCGTGCTGACGAACATACCTATCTTTTGCTTCTCTTTTTTGTTCCCCCGGTTAGCGAACGAAGTACCGATCACCACATCCGGCTGATTCGTCACTTTGTGTATGTAAATATACATCGCACCCATGAAGAACTGGAACAGAGAAATCCTGTTCTGTTGGCAAAATGCCTGCAGCTCGTGATACAGCACCTCTGGCACGGTAAAATGCTCCCGAACGGCGCGGGTGCTTAGAGATAACGGATTGTATGACTTCCAACCCGTAAGTTCAGGTAAATCAGAAAATTTATTCAGCCAGTATGTCTTGTCCTTTTGGTATCTGTCAGAAAGCTCGTATGCGTTCTCTTCTGCAATATACTGAATATAGGAGCAATCGTCATTCAGCGTCGGTTCATTTCCTTGGATGATCTGCATGTAAAATTCCGTCAATTGATTTCCATAGATCACCATTGAGATCCCGTCAGAAATAATATGGTGCATCTTGGTATTAATCCAATACTCATCCTCGCTAATCTTTACAATCAAAAATTGGAATAGCTCAGAATCCAGCAGTTGCAGGGGTTTGCTTTTGTGCTGCTCAAGTAAAGTTTCTACCTCTGATACACTTTCATAGTGGGTAAGGTCCAGATACTCCAACTGTCTCTCTTCATAAGGAACGACATACTGCCGAGGCACTCCATCCACTGAGGTGATACGAATGCGGAACGCATCATACTGTTTGATAATCAAATTAATGGACTGCATGAAGGCAGCGATATGGATACGGCCCTTCATCTTGGCTGTACCGGAAAGCTGTGACACTGACGTATCTGGATAGAGTAATTCGGTATACCATATACGTTTCTGCGCATTTGTTAAATCATATAACTGTATGTCATTCATCTCGTTCACTCCTATTCCGTGATGTGAGTATCCTCCCGCTGCTACTGGCAGTCAGGAGGACAAATGGACCGTTTAACGTGCGCTTCCTCCGCTCATTGATCAAGTGAAACAATTTCTTCCGCCTCAGCCACCAAACGCTCACCTACAGAAGCCCGACCGCTTCCGAGTATATAGCCCCGCCGACGCTTGTTGACTTGAAAATGGAGATCAATTCGGTCCCCTGGCTTCGCCAAGCTATGGAATCGAACTCCATTAAGGTTGGTCAGATATGAAATGCCTTTTTTGTCAATCGCAGCGAATGCCGCCAATTGTGCGAGCGATTCCACGATCAACATAGAAGGCATGTATGGATTAGCCTCTGTAATAAACCACTCACTCCAGGTGACAAGCTTGTACCCCTTCGCCCATTGCGATGTTTCGTACCCAGTCACGCCATCCAGCAGAAGAAACGGGTACCTGTGCGGAAGCACATCCGGGATATGGATTGGCTCTTCGCTCACAGGCTTATACCCCTTCCCACTTGCGAACAGCAAGACAGACGTTATGCCCCCCGAAACCAAAGGAATTGCTAATCGCCGCACGGACCTCGCGTTCCTGGTATACATGCGGGACAAAATTTAGTTCAGGGGCTTCAGGGTTGTCGCAATTGAGTGTCGGTGGTACTTTGCTGTGGATCATGCTCTGTACAGTTGCAATTAATTCGACTGCCCCTGCACCGCCCATTAAATGGCCTGTCATGGATTTAATAGACGATATCGCCAAATGGGGGGCATGCTCCCCGAATACCTTCTGAATGGCATTGATCTCCATACGGTCGTTAAACGGCGTACTTGTACCATGGGCATTGACATAGCCGATTTCCTGCGGTGTCAAGCCACCATCCTGCAGTGCGATGCTGATCGCTTCTGCCGGACCGGAGCCCGAGGGATCTGGAGCCGTGATATGATACGCATCGGTTGTGCATCCGTAACCCGCAACCTCGGCCAAAATGGTGGCCCCCCGGTTCATGGCATGCTCCAGCTCCTCCAGTACCAAGACCCCGGCTCCTCCACCGATGACAAATCCATCGCGGTCCACATCAAACGGGCGACTGGCCTTCTGCGGCTCTTCATTGCGTCTGGAAAGAGCATGAATATTCGCAAAAGATGCCAAATCAAGCTGACTAAAATTGGCTTCTGCTCCTCCAGCCACCACGACATCAGCCGTGCCGTACTGAATCGTCCGTAATGCTTCACCAATGGCATTACTTCCAGTAGCACAAGCTGTAACGACGGCAAACGAAGGTCCCTTGGCTCCGATAGCAATGGAGATTTCACCAGGCGCAGAATTAATCATCATCGAGGAAACAAAATAAGGAGAAACCCTTTTGGGGCCAAGCTCTGTTAATTTCCTGTAGTTCTCCTCTATGACGTCGAGCCCTCCTGCTCCAGAGCCGACAATAACCCCTACGCGGCCTGCATTCCGCTCGTCAATCACTAATTTCGATTGCTCGACTGCCTGACGGGCAGCCGCCAAGGCAAATTGGGTGAACTGTGCTACTTTATTAGCTTCCTTCTTGCTCATATATTGCAACGGATCAAAGCCCGTAACCTGTGCGCCAATCTTCGTCGGAATGTCCGCTGTATCAAAAGAAGTGACAGGTCCGATTCCGCTCTTTCCTTCCAACAGTGAATTCCAGAAATCTGTAAGATTAAGCCCAACCGGCGTTACGACTCCCTGTCCTGTCACCACAACACGTCTTCTCACTGTATCCACGTCCTTCGCTGAAATTAATTCTTGGAAGCTTGTTGCTCGTAGAGAGGAAAGTCGCCATACACATGACTGATTTTCTCATGCACATCCGCAAGATCAGCATATACCTCGACGACCACAAGCTTCTTCTCCTGATACTTTTGCCAGGCAAGCTGAAGCTGTTCCCGGGCCTCCCCCTTACTCCGGATCGCAAGACTTTCCACAAACTCATACTGTGGAATTTGGATTCCTGTCTTGGCCGCCTCGGAAACAAATGGGAGGGACTGCCCTGAAAGGGGCTTATAATTCATCTGATTTTGCAACCAACCATACCCGCCATTATTGAGTACGAGATAGATTAGCGGTATTTGATACTGCACAGCCGTCATAAAATCCGAACAGAAGAGATTGAACGCACCGTCCCCTACCAGTGCCACTACTGGACGTTCTGTTGCTAGGCTTGCTCCCAAAGCAGCAGCCGCACCGAATCCAAGGCTCGTTTGGTCACTGGGAACAATTGAAAGAGAACCTTGCGTGAAGAAAAAATATGGATAAAAGTAAGACCACATATCCTGCAATCCATTTTCCTGAACAAGCACCATTTTTTCTGGAAAATCTGTCTGAATAATCTCCAGCAGCTCTGGAACGTGAATTCCAGGGGCCTTTTTTAGCTTCTCCAGATAAATGGCTCTATTAGAAAATGCCTTCTGCTTACAACTTCTAATCGTTTCAAGCCACACTCCATCATGTTTATGTCTGTACTGTTGAACCCACTGCTCTAATGCTGCATATCCATCTCCAAGCACTTTGATGCCCCGGTATTCGTGTGCAAAATCCTCCAGCTCGACATTGACCTGAATTAAAGGTGTATCCTCTAGGAAAATATCCCACTCAAACGTAGCCGTTTCTTCCAATCGGCTGCCCAGCGCAATCACTACATCAGATTCCTTCCAGATTTGCCTCAGACTGAGATCCGTATAGAGCCCGGCCACCCCACAGAAAAGCTCGTCCTCTTCATCAACTGCGCTCCGTCCCGAGGCGGTTGCGAACAAGGCTGCTCCGCACAGATCAGCGAATATCCCGATTACATCATTGGTAACGGACTTCATCCCGCCTCCGACCAAAATGACAGGCCTGCGAGCAGTCTTGATAATCTCCCATGCCGCATCCAGCTCCCGAAGAGACGGAGAGCACGAAAGCTTTTCTGGTGGAATAAACGGAAGCCCTGTCGGCACAGGCTGGTCCATCAGGTTTTCGGGCAGTTCAATATAGACCGGACCTGGAGCCCCATTGATCGCCAAAAAAGCCGCTCGCTCCAGCGCCCATACAAGTCGATCCACATGCTCGACACGGTAAGCCCATTTGACGAGCGGCTTCACGAGTGAGATTTGATCTGCCTCCTGAAAGGATCGGGTACCCAGCTTGTCTCCTCCAGTGCCAAGCGCCAAAAGTAAAAGCGGAGCACCAAGGTTCTTCGCTTCCAGCAGCCCCGTAAGTGTATTACTGAGCGCAGGGCCTTTACCTACAACACATACGGACATCTGTTTGGTTGTGAGTGCATAGCCTGCTGCCATGAACACAGCATTGCGCTGATCTTTGCACAGAATAAAATCCATACCCGACGAAGGGAGTGACGATACGATTTTGAGATCATCACTTGGTAATCCAAAGAGATGCCGAACTCCAGCCGATGTTAAGTAGCCAATGATGGCATCCCAGGGAGATAAGCTCACAGTCATACCAAACTCCTCTTTTCCGACAAATATTCTGCGACAATTTCTGAAATCAAAATGGGCTTCGAAACGAGCTTGAAATCGTAAAAAATATAGTTTGACATCGTGCCATAGCCACCAAAGGGCTTATTGCCCTGATCCACATCCTCAAGCGTCTCATTAATGGTCAGGGTGTGCTTCTTTCGCAGGACATCCGTCAGGTGTTCAGACCCGTATAAGCTGCAGCCCATCGCACGTTCACTGAAATAACTGGAGGAAATACGCTTGATTAGCTGCTCGTCGTCTCGGTAGCTAACCACGTTGAAGACCGGTGAAAAATACTCAATAATCTCCAAATCCTGATCTAGCTCGCTATATACAATCGTCGGCTCCATCTTTTTCGTACGGAAATCAATGCCACCGCCGTAAATAATAAACGTATCGTTCGTATTAAAATATTCCGAAACCGAATACAGCGTGTCTTTATAGAAAATAGGGGAATAGCTCGCGTTCGGATCATTGTTGGCTCCAAACACCAGTTGGTCAAGCCGCTCAATTAGCAAGTTTTTAAAATTCTCCGTCACATCTTGATGCACCAGAATGATGTCGGGTCCCAGGCAGTCCTGTCCAGAATTGAACAATCTCATTCGAATCACATCGGCAACCGCCAGCTCCAGATCGGCATCAGGTCCAATGATGAAAGGATTTATCCCTTGTCCGTAAAAGATGTAGAGCTGTTCTTTTCGAATCTGTTTTTTGATTTTCTCCGCATTGGTATAGCTACCCGTGAACACCACAATATCAGCTGGCAAAACGGAATTTTCCATGAAAACTCTCTGACTAACCTTACGAATATAGATGGGTAATCCATGTACAGCCTGGAGCTTTTCATGCAGCATGTTGACGTACTCATTTACGTGAGAAGAAGGACGAAAGTCTATACTCTCAACATAAAGGGACGGAATCAAGAGGTATAATGCATAGGAATACAAAACGACGTTAGAAGGCATAAATACAGCCATAGATCGTTGCAGGCAGGGCTGATAGGTCTGTACTTCTTGTAAAGCACCTTGTAGTGTGAGGATCGTGGAATCAATTTCTGCATTGGCGGCCCGATAAGATGAAAATTGGGTGAGAATATCCATCACTTCCTGCCGATGCTCAATCAAATAATTAAGGCACTTCAGAATTGCTTCATGCCTTTCCAAAAAAAGCGTGTTTTTTGCCAGTTCCGGATTCATACTCATGGTGCAATCTCCCTTTCCTATATGCAGTTTTTGGTAAATATTTTGTTTCTTCAACACTTACACTTTGCGAGAAGCAGCTTTCTCCATGGCAATATGCTCCATCTCCAGCCGATCTACTTTTCCATTGCGATTTAAAGGAAAATGGGCGAGCGGAAGCAAAAGATCGGGAAACATGTATGAAGGAAGTACCCGATTCATCTCTTTGCGGAGTACAGACAAGGCCTGCGAGGATTCGCTTTCGATGAATGCAACAAGCAATGTTCCTTTCGCCTCGTCCTCCAAGGTAATCACGCAGGATCGGTAACCTAGCGAACCAATCCGGTCTTCGATATAGACCGGAGATACCATGTAGCCCATCCGATTGACCGTCTTTCCGCTGCGGCCAATGACATACAGCATTTCGTCATCCAGGTAGCCCAGATCGCCCGTCTTGAACCAGCCGTCCTGTAGAACCGACTGCGTCAGGTCTGGACGATTCAGGTAGCCTTCCATGCATCCCGCACTGCGTATCCACACTTCGCCTACGATGCCGTCCGCCTGCTGCTCGCCAGCAGCATCTAGTATTTTTAGATCCACACCCGGCAACGGCTTGCCACAACCTTGTGGACACTCCAGCGTCCCCAGCGTAACGTTGCCCAATTCAGAAAGACCGTAACCATTCAGCAAGGGCTGTCCAAATATGTTGTTAAATTTTTCTTCGAGGTCTTGGGTAAGTGGGGAACCGCCTACGCACCACATGCGCACCGGAGATTCCTTGACCATTTCCAGTTGTTCGGGTTTTCGGTTTAGCATACGCAACAAGGTGTAAAAAGCTGAGGGGTTAGCGTCTACGACCGTCGCCCGGTCCTTCGTAATACTTGCAATGACGCTCCAGAGGTTTTTAGGATTGCAAATGATGAGAGAACATGAGGTTAACCACCAGGAGAAGATGAGTGAAACACCATAGAAGTGAGAAAACGGTACAACAGGGAGCATATGGTCAGACGGCAGGTAGTTCATGGCGTGGATAGAATGCCTGATATTGTCCATGAAGGCTGATCCAGCTTTCACGATTCCCTTGGGTTTTCCCGTCGTACCTGAAGAATACAGAATGAGAGCATCTGATCTCTCGCACCACTTGTTAAAGTCAATGCCATGAATCTCAGGCTCTCCAACCCAATGTGGGTGTACTGCTTCTTCTTGGATTAGATCTTGAATCAGAATAACAGAAGCATGAGAAAGTCCTGGATCGCAATCGGTCAGGATACAGCAGGCACCCGCTTCGTCGTAAATTTGAGCTATTTCATCAAGCACAGTCTGCTCGTCCACTACAGTCACCGAAACAGCAATGCTGCACAGGGAGAACAGAGACACAACAAAATAATAAGAATTGGCCGCTTTCAGAATTACTCTGCCTTCTTCAGGAATTCCTCGGAGAGCCAACATACGGGAGAAGATCGTAACATCCCGCTCCAGACGCTCCCTTGTCATAATCCCTTCAGGTGAGATAATACGGCAATCCGTATGCGTAACAAGCACAGCGTTCCCTCCTTACATCCCCGTAATATGGTATCCTGCATCAACATGGATAACTTCTCCCGTAATGCCTCTCGATAAATGGGAAAATAGGAATAACGCGGTATCTCCAACTTCGGACGTGTCGACCGTCTTGCGTAGGGGCGTCGTCTCTTCAATATGCTTTAGCATCGTGCTAAAATCCTTAATCCCATATGCGGCCAACGTCCGTATGGGACCAGCCGAAATCGCATTGACACGAATACCATAAGTACCCAGATCGTTCGACAGATAGCGCATGCTTGCTTCCAGTGAAGCCTTCGCCACACCCATAACGTTGTAATTCTTGATCGCTCGTTCTGCGCCAATATACGTCATGGTGACGATACTTCCACCCTCCGTCATCAGCGGGTAAATTCGTCGGGAAACAGCAGCCAAAGAATAGGCACTAATTTCTTGAGCAATGGCGAATCCCTCGCGAGAAGTGTCGACGAACAGGCCGTCCAAATCCTCAGCCTTAGCATAGGCAACACTGTGAAAATAGCCATGCAGGACGCCTACTTTCTCCTTTATAAAATCCGCCAGTGCATCCAATTCTTCGCTGCTTTGTACATTACAGGGACAGACAATGGATCCCGGAATCGTTTCAACGAGCTTTAACACCCGATCTGCGACCCTCTCATTTTCGTAAGTAAAAATGAGCCTTGCTCCTTCAGCAGCTAAAGATTGGGCTGTCCCCCAGGCAATACTCCTGTTATTAGCCACGCCCATAATCAAAATGTTCTTACCACTCAGCAGTGCTGCCACAGAAACCACCTTTCTCATTTACATTTTTCGACAAAAAAAACAACTTAATTTCGTATGTCTACATATATAGACATATGTAATCTTTTCTGGAATATTATCATGTTAGTTGCCAAAGTTAAACAATCGACGTTTTAAGCAGATTCAAGAATTCATATAAAATTCATATATATTTACAAGACATAAAATCGTCTTATTACTCTCCTTCTTAAAAAGGTCAGGAGAACACATGATGCAAGCTGTCTGTCAGCTCAAGAAAAAATAATCTGAACTGCTTCTGTTGGTCTGTGTTCAAATCGGAAGGAATCCATACGAGTGAAAAGGTAGAGAGGCAAAAATGAGGTGACTGTCAAAGCGAAAGTAGTGTAAAAGCTCAGCAAACCACCGGAAGTGACAACTTCATTTTTTACCATCAATGCCCCTTCCGATTTGAACATCCTGATTGATCGGTCTTATTTCATCCGAGTGTGCTGAGGGCTACGCCTTATTTTTCTTAGGAGCCAAAGTATAGCTAAAGGAAACAATAAAGTCGATTAACAGAACAATTGCCCATGTACTCATAATGCCATCCAAGGAAACCGTACGCTGTGGATCATCTACATACACAATGATGGCGAGCAACAGAGCGTTGCCGATAGCCCAGCCCAACAGGTGAAGCAACCACCCCGTCCGTTCCTCTTTTGCATGGGCAGCGCCATATTTGCGTTCGGGCTTCGGCCCCTTGCCAAACCAATGAGAGAACCGTACATCTGCCCATTTAATTAACCTATGACCAAATGCCACCGTAATGCCAAGATAGCAAGCCGCCAGGCCAGTAGCGGTCGTAATCTCCATGCCGCTGCTCACCGTGATAAACACCGCAATCAGTAACAGGACATCAATAATAGGAGTACACAGTAGAAAAAGACCGCCTAATTTCTTTAAGCCAAACATATATCTTGCGATCAACCCTGCAACAACAAAAACCCAGAATAAAACTTCAGCACTAATAATAAATAAATACATAATAGATAATTCCTTTCCAATTGAGATTGGTATTCCCCTCAGCTATCCCCCTTTCATGCCCACTATCATACAATATTATACATAATATTCCTAGTATGTTGTCTATAATTACATAAAAGGAAACAAATAGCCTTTTTTCTACAAAAAAATAGTCTCTGTCACGCCCATTTCGCCTCATTTTCTCAAATTGGATACTTTTCATGATATGCTGCACATTAGACGATGATGATGTAAAATGAAAAAAGATGCACCCGCGTCCATCAGCACGGGTGCATCTTTTTATACTATTGAGCTATCCAATTACGATATGTCCTTCGGGACGACGATATAGCGTCTTGGTGGAGCGTGGACGAATGGCATAAGCGATCGTAAGCGGCCCAATTCTGCCAATGAACATGGTTACACACATGATCAGCTTACCCGCGTCAGACAGTCCCGGGGTCACGCCTACGGATAGACCAACCGTTCCAATCGCGGAAGCAGCCTCAAACGCAAGTGAGAGAAAAGGTGCATCCTCTGTCATTAAGAGCAGCATGACCACAATGGAGAAGATGAATAGAGCCAATACAATAATGGTCAGCGCACGCATCATAATATCTTTGGGCACCCGGTGGCGAAAGAACACTATTTCCTTCTGTCCCCGCATGACGGCAATTAGAGCACCAACCATCAGCAGGAACGTGGTCGTTTTGATTCCTCCCCCGGTAGAGCCCGGAGAAGCACCGATAATCATCAACAGCATGATAAAGAATTGGCTAGCCTGCCTCAACCCGCTGATATCTACTGTGCTGGTACCCGATGATCGCGTAGATACGGATTGAAAGACCGATGCATACACTTTGCCTTCCCAGTTCAGCGAGCCTAGGGTTCGTGTATTGGTAAACTCAAAAATAAATATGACCAGCGCCCCAATCACAATAAGCCCACCCGACACACTTAACACCATTTTGGAGTGTAGACTCAGTCTGCGGGTGCGGCGAAAATCGAACAGATCACTGAGTACAAGAAAGCCCAATCCTCCTGAAATGACAAGCACAGATGCAATTATATTGAACACAAAATCTCCGGCATACCGTTGGAAGCTGCTTCCGAACAGGTCAAATCCCCCGTTATTAAAAAGAGATACCGCATGGAATATTCCGTAGTATATCGCTTGTCCGACGGGCATCTCCCTCATCCACCGCAAAGCCATGACTACAGCAGCTATCGCCTCAATGGTAAAAGAAAAAATCAGCACCTTGCGAATAATACGCACAATTCCTTCCATGCTGTCGGCATTAATCGCTTCCTTTAGCAGCAACCGATCCTTCAACGATAGCCGTCGCCCCAGCAGCAATGCAAACAAGGTCGCCAGGGTCATAAAACCCAGACCGCCCAGCTGCATCAGTACCATGATGACCGTTTCTCCAAACATCGTATAAGTTGAATTAACGTCTACTACGACTAATCCGGTGACACAAGCAGCGGAAACGGACGTAAATAACGAATCAATCCAATGCGGAGCATGTCCACTATGATTGGATATAGGAAGCATCAGCAGCAAAGTGCCCAATGCAATAATCAGTAAGTATCCGATGACCAATATAAAAGGAGGCGACGACGCAAACCGGGCAAGCTTGACGCTGCGTTTCATTAGAAGTCTTCTCTCCATCCGTTCTTATGAAAAAGAGGAACAAGACACGGGAAGCCCGGCTGATCCTCTATATTCATAATGTTATGTTATTCTACCGTACGGTTACGCATATGCGGGAAAAGCAGCACATCGCGAATGGAAGGAGCATCCGTCAGCAACATGACCAAGCGGTCGATGCCGATGCCCAGTCCGCCTGTTGGCGGCATACCGTATTCCAAGGCACGGATAAAATCATCATCCATTTCATGAGCCTCGTCATTGCCATGCTCACGTTCCAGCAATTGTGCTTCAAAACGCTGGCGTTGGTCAATCGGATCATTCAGCTCGGTGAATGCGTTGGCATGCTCACGAGCTACAACAAACAACTCGAAGCGATCCGTAAAGCGTGGATCTTGCTCGTTTCTCTTCGCCAGTGGCGAGATTTCAACCGGATGCCCCATAATAAAGGTTGGTTGAATGAGTGTTTCCTCTACGAATTGTTCGAAGAAGGCATTCAGGATATGTCCAAAGGTCATATGCGGCTCTACCGGCACTTTATGCTCTTTCGCAAGGCGATGAGCTTCTTCATTGCTCAATTGCGCTCCAAAATCCACACCTGTTACTTCTTTAACAGCATCGACCATAGATACTCTGCGCCATTGCGGCGTCAGATCCACTTCCTGGCCCTGATAATGAATGCGCTGTGTACCCAGCACTTCTTGCGCAATGTGAGCCACCATGTTTTCCGTCAATTGCATGATATCCTGGTAGTCAGCATACGCCTCATACAGCTCAATCATCGTGAACTCAGGGTTATGGCGAGTGGAAATACCTTCATTACGGTAAACGCGACCGATCTCATATACTTTCTCCAATCCGCCGACAATCAGTCGTTTCAGATGAAGTTCAATGGCAATACGCATATATAGCTGCATGTCCAATGCATTATGATGTGTAATAAACGGCTTGGCCGCCGCCCCGCCTGCGATGGAATGCAGTGTTGGCGTTTCAACCTCCAAATAACCGAGCGAGTCCAGATAACGGCGCATGGATTGAATAATACGGGAACGCGTAATGAACGTTTTTTGTACTTCCGGGTTCATAACCAGATCGACGTAGCGCTGACGGTAACGCAGCTCAACATCCTTCAGACCATGATATTTCTCCGGTAACGGGTACAACGATTTGGACAATACCTCAAGATCCAGTACCTTAATGGTGGTTTCCCCAGTTTTGGTCTTGAACAGCACGCCTTTAATCCCCACAATGTCGCCCAAATCCAAAATACCAAAGGCTTTGTACTTAGTTTCCGGCACGGTATCTTGACGAACATAGATTTGAATACGTCCACTGAGATCCTGTACATGGGCAAAGCTGGCTTTCCCCATTACCCGTTTGGCCATAATACGGCCTGCAATGCTAATTTCAATATTCTTTTCTTCCAGTTCTTCCTTGGTCAGACTGTCATACTTACTTAGCAGTACACCCGCCTCAGCTGTGCGTATGTATTTACGACCAAAAGGATCAATGCCCAACGAGCGAAGCTCGTCCAATTTGGCGCGGCGAATTTGCAGCAGTTCGCTTAGTTCCTCACGATTTTCTTGAGGTTCCTGGTTAGTAGTTTCATCCGACATGGTGCTAAATCAGCTCCTTCAATATGAATAGACGGGCCGGGGTCCGTCCGGGTGTAGAGAAAAAAAGCTCCCCCAAGGAAGCTTTTACATTCAATTCCAAAGTTTGTGTCTTATTTTTTGATATCCACGATTTTATATTGTATAACACCTGCTGGAACGGTGACATCCACAACAGTTCCTTTTTTCTTACCGAGCATTGCCTTGCCAAGCGGACTTTCATTGGATATTTTATTCTGGAGCGGGTCCGATTCAGCTGAACCTACGATCGCATACTCTGTAACATCTCCGATTTCCATATCCTCAACTGTGACGGTTGCGCCTACTCCCACAACATCGGTTTCAATTTCATCACTATTGATTATGCGGGCATTACGTAGCATTTTTTCCAGCGTAATGACACGGCCTTCAATGAAAGCCTGCTCATTCTTCGCATCCTCATACTCGGAGTTTTCACTGATATCCCCGTATCCGATAGCTACCTTAATCCGTTCCGCCACTTCACGGCGTTTGACAGACTTCAAGTTCTCAAGCTCATCTTCGAGCTTTCTAAGACCTTCCTGTGTCAGAATGACTTCTTTATCGCTCATCTTAACCGATTCTCCTGTCATGGGAAAAGTTTAAAAGTGCATCGGAATGCACGCTTTCAAAACATAATATGCCACTCTGAGGGAATGAGAACATTTCCTGCTGTTGTCTTGAGAGCTGCATACAATTTGTAGCATACATCAAGATTTTATACTGAACGATTATAGGGCAAGTAATTGGAAAAGTCAATCACATACAAAGGCAGAAACAGCTTCCTTATTGCGCAACGGCGGCAGGAGAAACAGCCCCTGTGGAATGTTCATCATTTTCTACCGTGTGTAGTCCGGATACAAAGCCATCCAAAATACGTACCATATCATCACGTTTCGTTTCTTCCATAACAACGTCCTTAATGCGTGCAGAGCCTCTAAGTCCTTTGAGGTACCAGGCCAGATGCTTACGCATTTCGCGGACAGCCACAGCTTCACCCTTCAATGCCACCAGGCGGTCCATATGCAGAATGGCAATGCGGATTTTTTCTTCCGGTGAAGGATCAGGCAAAAGCTCACCTGTCTGCAAATACTCAATCGTACGGTACAGCATCCAAGGGTTACCCAGAGCGCCGCGTCCGATCATAACACCGTCACAGTTGGTCAAATCCAGCATCCGGCGGGCATCTTCCGGTGATGCCACGTCTCCATTTCCAATTACAGGAATGGAAACTGCTTCTTTAACTTCTTTTATAATATCCCAGTTCGCATGTCCCGTATACAATTGCTCCCGTGTACGACCATGTACGCTGACAGCCTGACCTCCGGCGCGTTCTACGGCACGGGCGTTCTCTACGGCATAAATATGCTCGCTATCCCAACCAATACGCATTTTCACGGTAACAGGCTTGCTCACGGATTCCACTACAGCCGATACCATTTCATAAATTTTATTGGGATCGAGCAGCCAACGGGCACCCGCATCACATTTGGTTACCTTGGGAACCGGACAGCCCATATTGATGTCAATAATATCTGCGTTCGTCTCCTGATCCACGACCTTAGCCGCTTCCACCAAAGATTCACGGTCTCCCCCGAAAATTTGCAGACTAAGCGGTTTCTCGCGATCATCTACGAACAGCATCTCACGCGTGCGCTTGTTACCGTGAATGATCGCCTTGTCACTAACCATTTCTGCGCATACCAAGCCTGTGCCAAATTCTTTGGCAATCAGGCGAAAAGCAGGATTACACACGCCCGCCATCGGAGCCAGGACGACTTGGTTTTTCATTTCAATACCGCCGATTTTCAACATATCTGTTCACTCCTTTATTCCTTCTTTTATATCGTACACTTATCGTCATTCCGTCAGTTCCCGGACTTCAATTTCTAGCGTTCGGGCAATAATGTCCAACATGTCAGGCTCTACTGTTCGGTTGCCCCGTTCCACAGCACCCAGCACAGCCAAGGATATGCCGGTTCGCTCAGCCAACTCCTGCTGCGTGAATCCTTTTAGCTTCCGAAAGGCGCGAAGCCGTTGCGCCAGCTGCTTGTTTTCCAAAACTGTATGCCGTCCTTTCCATCCAATGATTTCAATGCAGTATGCACGATACTGTACAGACCGGATGGATCTTGGTTCGGAACGATATCAGCTAATGGCACAAGTACAAAAGCACGCTCCAGCATGCGGGGATGAGGAAGCTCCAAATCCGGTGTAGCGAGCTGCACCGCTTCCATCCATAACAAATCCAGATCAATAGTGCGCGGACCGTTAGGAATATGTCTTACTCTACCCAGATGACTCTCTACCTCCAGCATGAAGGCCAGAAGCTCCTCTGGAGCAAGTGTTGTGGATATGGCTGCTGACATATTCAAAAAAGAAGGCTGATCCAAATAACCTACAGGCTCTGTTTCGTACAGGCTGGAGCAACGCAGCACCCGTATACCCGGATGTTCGTCCAGCGCCGTGATGGCTTCATACAGGGTATGCTCACGATCCCCCAAATTAGCCCCTAAAGCAATATAAGCCTCTGATGCCTCAGAGGTCGAATGTGCGTTCATGTACCGTTCCTACTTTCTTGCGCGATAAAGCTCAACCGTCACGCCCTCAAAATGAATATCGAACGGCGGATGCGGCTTCGTGACTTTGACAGTCAGTGCATTGACACTAGTATAAGTGTCCAGTAAGGAAGATGCAATACGTTCGCCCAAAGCTTCAATCAATTGGTAAGATTCCTTTTCTACAATATCTTTAACGGTGTAATGCACCTCAGCGTAATTAACCGTTTTGTCCAATGCGTCTTGCTCGCCCGCCTCACGCAGATCAAGCTCCAGTTCCAAATCAATGTAAAAACGCTGTCCCAGCTTGCGTTCTTCAGGAAAAACGCCGTGATATCCATAATACTCCATGCGATGCAAAACTATTTTATCCATCGTGGTAGTCCCCCTGTTTTTTTATTTTGACCCGTACACCATCGCATCACACATACGCACTGTGCGCTTGATTTGCGCAACATCATGTACACGCACAATCTGACAGCCTTGGGCAATGCCAAAGGCGACAGTAGCCGCAGTGCCCTCAACCACATCATCCACAGGCAAATCCAGCGCTGTACGAATAAATCTTTTGCGTGACGTCGCCAACAACAGCGGGTAGCCCAACTGACTTAGTGTATCGAGAGAAGTCATAGCATGAATATTTTCGTCATAATCTTTGGCAAATCCGATGCCCGGATCTAAAATAATCTGTTCCGCACGTACACCTGCATCCAGCGCCAATCCGATACTTTCTTTTAAATCATTTATCATATCAGGTATAAAATCGCTATAGCTACGGTCATGACGATTATGCATTAAAATGACTGGACAATCGAATTGTGAAGCCACACTTGCCATGTCAGGGTCTGCCTTAAACCCCCACACATCATTGATGATATGCGCACCTGCTTCAAGCGCCTGCCGGGCTACTTCAGCTTTGTAAGTATCCACGGATAATGGAATGTGCGGAGCAATACGATGGATAGCCTGTACGACCGGAATGACACGTGCCAGTTCTTCTTCCACGCCTACCGGATCATGCCCCGGCCGGGTGGACTCTCCGCCAATATCAATCATATCGGCTCCATCCTCCACCAGCTTTAAGGCATGTAAAACGGCAATCTCCAGACTAGTGTGCAATCCGCCATCGGAAAATGAATCCGGGGTCACGTTCAGTATACCCATCACCAATGTGGAATCTCCGAGCGTAAGCTTGGCCTCGCCCATCTGATAGCTTCGTCGGTACAAGGTCGGTATGTTCAATTCATCCCTGCTTTCTCTCTGTAATCGTGTATCAGCAGAGCTGTTATGGAACCAGCCTGTTTCCAGGCATCGGATAACCGGTGCATCGTTCCATCCCGCTCCAGCAGTAGGTTCACAGGCCGAATTTCCTGTATGGAGTTCGTCATCAATATTTCATCAGCCAGCCGCAGCTCGTCCCAACGGTATAGACCCTGCTCACAGCGGATGCCCCTCGCTTGCGCCAGCTCCAGAAGGAGTCCGCGTGTAATCCCTGACAGGATACCTGTGGACAGATCTGGGGTGTACAGCGTACCGTTTCGGACAAAAAACAGGTTGCTGACCATTCCTTCTGCCAGGAAACCGTCTGCCGTAAGCATCATCCCTTCAGCCTTATGCTGGACGGCAGTGGCGTACTGCTGAAGCTCCCGCTTGGCGAGAATGTTATTCATATAATGGAGCGATTTTAAACGAACCTCGCCCTCGGGCGTGTTTCTCGGAGTTCGCAACAACTGAAGCGCCGATATGGAAGTTGTTCCCACGGCCTCTATATGCGTAGCGGGTAACGGCTTGGCGAACAAAATATGGTTAGGGCGCGTATAGTCACCAGATGGCAAGCCGAGTACCTCTTCGCCCGCTGACACGGTGTAGCGGATATATGCTTCGTTCAGACCATTCGCGGCCATCAGACTTTGGATATGCGCGATAAGTTGGTTCTTGTCCGGTTGAAAAGGAATGCCCAGCATCTGGCAGCCCTCTGCCAGTCTGTGCAAATGACGATCGAGCAGAAACGGAACTCCCTTGTAGGTACGAAAGGTCTCAAATAGGCCCATTCCGTACAAAAAGCCGTGATCACTTACGTGAATCACGGCATCTGCGGCTTCCGTGAGGGCGCCATTGACTCCGATATATTTCATGAATCAGACGCCTACCTTGCGTTTCAGGAAATTGCGTAGCAGTTGATGCCCGTGGTCCGTAATAATGGACTCCGGATGGAACTGAACTCCTTCCACGGCAAATTCTTTATGCCGCAAGCCCATAATTTCACCTTCCGCAGTTTCAGCGGTAATTTCCAGACATTCAGGCAGGCTCTCGCGCTCCACTAGCAAAGAATGATACCGGGTCGCTGTAAACGGGGAAGGCAAACCTTCAAATACCGATGTATTATGGTGGAGAATCGGTGATGTTTTGCCGTGCATGAGTCGTTCAGCCCGGATGACATGACCCCCAAACGCCTGTCCGATGGCCTGGTGACCGAGACAAACGCCGAAGATCGGAATCAGCCCTTTAAAGTGGCTAATCACGTCCAGCGATATTCCCGCCTCATTCGGCGTGCATGGACCCGGTGAAATCAGAATATGCTCCGGCGCCAGCTCTTCTATGCCTTTCAGATCAATCTCATCGTTCCGTCTTACGGTTACTTCCTCGCCTAGCTCACCCAAATACTGAACAAGATTGTACGTAAACGAATCATAGTTATCAATCACCAAGATCATACGACTCACCCTCCTGTGATACCGCTTTTGCTCAAAGCGGCTTCTTCTTCACCACATTGTACTGCCTTCATGACGGCTCTTGCCTTATTTCGGCACTCGCGATATTCCCTGTACGGGTCTGAGTCAATGACAATGCCTGCACCTGCCTGTAAGTAGGCCGTGCTGCCTTTGACAGCTAGTGTTCTTATTATAATATTTAATTCCATATTGCCGTTATAGTCAATCCATCCCATGGACCCTGTATAAGGACCACGCCGGACAGGCTCTAATTCTTCAATGATTTCCATGGTGCGCACCTTGGGCGCTCCGGTAATGGTTCCCCCGGGAAAGGTGGCGGCGATCACATCTAAAGCGGTACGACCTGCGGCCAGCTTACCCTCTACTTGAGAAACGAGATGCATCACGTGCGAATAATACTCCACTGTCAGAAGTTCCGGCACATGCACCGTTCCGTATTCAGCAATCCGTCCGATATCATTGCGTTCCAGATCGACGAGCATGATATGCTCGGCGCGCTCTTTTTCGCTCGATAGCAGCTCGGCAGCCATGGCAGTATCCTCTTCCGGTGTGAGTCCTCGCCTTCTCGTACCTGCAATGGGACGTGCGCTGACGCGTCCATTCTCCAGCTTTACCAGTAATTCCGGCGAACCGCTGACGATTCGTAAATCCGGCATCCGCAGCAGGCCCATGTAAGGGGAAGGGTTCAGCAGGCGAAGCCACTCATAGATATCCTCAGGTTGGGCTGCCAGCGTACGTTGCTGACGAATCGACAGGTTCACCTGAAACACGTCACCTTGTGCAATGTATTCCTGCACGCGCTTTACAGCGTGTTCAAAATCCTCTTGGTTGAAAGCTGCTTTCCAGCCTTCTGCTTCATGATGAGCAACGAACAGCTCTTCTTCGGCAAGCCTTGCGCAACGGCGAATATAAGCAGGGTCAGGTGCTCCGGCTTGTATGATGTTTTCCCACTGGGTCAGCATACGTTCTGCATGCTGGACAGCTTCTGCGTAATATTCGGAAAGTATGGCTTTCCGCTGATCCAAAGCTACATCATCGACACTGGCGGTGTTACTACTGACGGTATCCAGGTGAACAGGTGCGGGCGTATGAACAGCGCAATAAATACGGCCTTCCTCATGATCATAGATCCATAGCTCGTTCACTTGCATCCATACATAGTCCGGTATGCCTGTATCGTCTGCTGCCTGTATCGGCAGGCGCTCCAGTGAGCGAGCTACATCGTAGCCGAAATAACCGGCAAAGCCTCCAGTGAAAAAAGGGATGCCCGGTACGTGCGGCGCACGGTAGGAAGCGATCCAGTCGTTCATGACGGTCAGGGGCTGACCGTGCATGAGATCACGCTTGCCGCTTTTTAGATCGGTCCAGACTGCCTGTTCCCCCTTACCTTCCAATATAGCAACCGGATTTAAGCACAGATAGGTGTATCTCCCGCCTTTAGCACTCTCCAGTAAAAAGGCATTGGGTGACGAATCCTCCCATGCCCTCTGCCATGATAACGGTAAACCGTCCGCAGGTAACTGATACTCAGCGATATATGGGAGTATACTCCATCCTTCCTTCTGCCAGGCCTGCCACTGTACCTCCGTTACTCTAGCTGTCGATTTCATACGTGTGTGCTTCCCCTTCCCTTACTTTGCGCAAAGTCTATAAGCTTTTTTTAAAAAGAATCCCCCACCCCCCTGGGAACAGGGAAATGAGGGACTCCTTACATATAGTATACACAATTACGACGTAATTACAGCTCGAAATTATACAGTGGCGTACTCAGGTAACGTTCACCATTACTTGGAATGATGACAACAATACGCTTGCCTTTGCCTAATTCTTTAGCCAGCTTCAAAGCGGCATGAACAGCCGCACCGGAGGAAATACCAGACAAGATGCCTTCTTCCTTGGCTACTGTACGCGCCAATTCGAAAGCTTCATCGTTTTCTACATGAATAATTTCATCATAGATGTCACGGTTCAAAATTTCAGGAATGAAGTTGGCACCAATCCCCTGAATTTTGTGCGGTCCTGGCTTGCCACCAGCCAAGATTGGAGAAGCAGCCGGCTCTACAGCAACGATTTTGATTTCAGGGAATTCTTTCTTAAGCACTTCCCCTGCACCAGAAATAGTACCACCTGTACCAATCCCGGCTACAAAACCGTCCAAGCTACCACCGATGGAGCGGATGGCTTCAACGATCTCAGGGCCTGTCGTTTCACGGTGAATCTTGATGTTGGCTTTGTTCTTGAACTGCTCGGCAGCAAAATACTCGGGATTCTCACTCAGCAGCTCTTCCATTTTCTTAACAGAGCCGTTCATGCCCTCCGATCCGGGTGTCAGCACCAGATCTGCTCCGTAAGCGCGTAGCAGGTTGCGACGCTCCAAGCTCATTGTTTCTGGCATAACGATTACTGCCTTGTATCCCTTTGCAGCTGCAACCATAGCCAAGCCGATTCCTGTATTACCGCTGGTAGCTTCAATAATCGTACCGCCTGGTTTGAGCAATCCTTCACGTTCGGCCTCTTCCACCATACTAATCGCGATGCGGTCTTTTACACTGGACCCCGGGTTCTGGTATTCCAGTTTCAAATAAATTTCTGCGCTATCTTCCGGTACGATCCGGTTAAGACGGACGAGAGGGGTCTCCCCGATAAGCTCGGTAACGTTATTGACGACTTTAGCCATGATAAGTTCCTCCCTGACATTGAATGTTATATTAAGTTTTTGCGAAATCACATTGTTAATCCATCCTGGTTTTAATTTCCGATAAAAAAGGTAGGTATTATACGATAATCATAACAATCTTCAAATCCATTGTCAATACGAGCCATAAAAAACACGATGCCTTCTGCTCTGATTTTCAGCATCGCGCTTCCTTCAAACCCAGGATTGCTCACCCTGTTTATAGAGCAATGGAGGGCATATCTTTTCCAGGCAAAATGCGTACCCCGTATTTATCACGCAGGCTTTTCTCTACCTCCTCCAGAGGGGCAGCTTGAGCGAGTGCAAGCGAGCGGCGAATTTGCTGTCGAATCTGTTGTTCGTTCGGGGGACCTTCCAGGCGGATATCCTGTACAAAAATGACGGCGTAGCCCTCGTTAACAGCGATGGGACCAGCAACATCACCGGAGCTTAGCTCTCTCGCTGCCTCCATAATCTCTTGCGGCTGAAAAGGATCATACGCATCCACCCATCCCAGCTGTCCGCTTTTGTCTTTGCCGTCAAGATGACTGGAATGTTCTTGAAGAAGTGTATCAAAGCTTTCTCCCTGCTTAACCCGTTCAAGTAGCCTCTCAGCTTCCTCCGATTGGGTCAGGTATATGGTTGCCAGCTTGATCTTCTTGCCGACTGCAAATTCCTCAGGATGTTGCTTCCAGTACTCCTCAATCTCAGCTTCCTGAACTTGAATACCCTGTGTGGCTATTTTCTCCAACCCAATCCGGTATTCCGCCTCATTCCGCAAATCATCCGGATTTAATCCGAACTGTTGCTGCATTTCATCAAAATAGGCGCGATCCGAGGCATACCCTTTACTATCCTGCTTCAGCACCTGCTGCAAATCCTCTTGGGTAACCTTGATACCGAGACGTCCAGCCTCCGCCTCCACAACTTTGCGGTTTAACATTTGCAACAATGTAGCGGCTCCATAGCGTTTTTTCAGCTCTGCAATCCACTGTTCCTCAGATATGCCTTCCTGACCCATCTCCGCCACATTATGATCGCCGTCGTCCTTGGTTACATCACCCGGCTTTAACAGCCCGCGAAGCATGATAAACCCCCCCAAGGCGGCGACACTGACGGTCAGGATAATGACAGTCGTCCATAATCCTTTCTCCCGTGTAGTCATCGCTCGCACCGCCCATCCGGTTAGGCTTTGGCTTGATCTAACAGATTTTGCAATTCGTCTTTATTAAACTGATAAGCCTCATTACAGAAGTGGCACACGACCTCGGCCTGTTCCTCTTCCTCAATCAGCTGCTCCAATTCGCTTTCTCCCAAGCTGATTAATGTTTTTTCCACACGCTCTCGCGAGCATTCACATTGAAAATGAATATCCATTTCGTCGAGAATCCGAACGTCCGGCAGCATCCAACGCAGCATTTCATCAAGCTCTAAGCCCTGATCCAGCAGAGCTGTAACTGGCGGAATGGAACCAACTGCATTTTCGATGGCTGTAATCTCATCATCATCCAAGCCCGGAAGCAACTGAATAATAAATCCACCCGCCACGATAACCGAGTTATCGGTATCCACCAGCACGCCCAAGCCCACCGCCGAAGGTGTCTGCTCTGATTTGGCAAAATAATAAGTAAAATCTTCACCCAGCTCGCCGGAAATAATCGGCGTACTTCCACGATAGGGTTCTTTTAATCCCAAATCCTTGATGATATGAATAAAGCCCTCTGTTCCGACAGCACCTGCTACATCCAGTTTGCCCATACTATTGCTCGGCAAATGAACATGTGGCTCGGACACATAGCCCCGCACCTCACCTACAGCATTGGCATCAACAACGATTTGTCCGATGGGACCGTCACCTTTAACCTGAATGGTCAGTCGCTCTTTGCCTTTTAACATAGAGCCCATAATGGCACCCGCTGTAAGTGTTCGTCCCAAAGCAGCGGTGGCGGTAGGATACGTATCATGTCTTCTCCGCAATTCCTCCACCAGTTCTGTTGTCCGGACCGCAAAGGCTCTGACCCTTCCATCCATAGCTGTACCACGAATAAGTCGATCCTGTTTCTTTTCCATATTGATTTCCTCCCCTATTCTCAGAGCAGCTATAGGCTGTTATTTTCGTTAGTGTATATTTTTTTCCGCATCACTAAAGCATGATTCCTGCTATATAAACAACCTGCATTGACAGATCACGCGAATCGTTCAAAAACGTAACATATTTCAGTATAGACGAAAAACGCCGCCAATCCAAACCGGTTTCATCTCCGGCTGGCCTCGGCGGCAGCTTATATCTTTTCTATTCAGCGTTACGTTGGTAAATAATACGCAAGCCCTCCAGCGTCAACATCGGCAACACTTTCTGAATGCTCCGTGTCTCTGAGGCAATTAACTCGGCAAGACCTCCGGTAGCAATAACCGTAGGCTCTACCTGCATTTCCTCCTTTATGCGCTCCACAATACCGTCCACTTGCCCCGCATAACCAAAAATGATCCCCGCTTGCATAGCATGAACCGTATTGCGGCCGATGACCTTCTTGGGTTTTTCCAGCTCAATGCGAGGCAGCTTGGAAGCCCGTTGATACAGCGCCTCCGTCGATATTCCGATACCTGGCACAATGACTCCGCCCAAGTAGTTTCCCTTGTCATCAATACAATCAAACGTCGTGGCTGTTCCAAAATCCACCACAACCAGAGGGCCGCCATACCGCTCGACAGCAGCAACGGCGTTCACGATCCGGTCAGCCCCTACTTCACGCGGATTTTCATAACGCAGATTAAGACCGGTCTTGATTCCCGGTCCGACAATTAGGGGCGTTCTGCCTATGTATTTGTCGCACATTTCCTCCAACACATGAACCAGCGGTGGAACGACTGAGGAGATAATGACCCCTTCAATATCATCCTTTAATACACCGCCCATACTAAAAAGATTATGTATGAGCACGCCGTATTCATCTGCGGTTGCCTGTCTGGAGGTGCTGATCCGGTAATGATGCAATAGCTCCCGGCCCTGATATATCCCCAGCACAATATTGGTATTGCCTACATCCACTACAAGAATCAATCGGTGTCACCTATCTTTCTTTGCGTTAAGGTCAAGGCTGATATCCAGATTATGAAAAGAGTACGTCAGCCTGCCTACAGAAATCACATCTACGCCGCTCTCAGCCATCGCACGCACTGTTTCCAGCGATACATTGCCTGAAGCCTCCGTTTTGACATGTGGAGCCTGTTCCCGAATAAAACGAACGGCTTCCTTCATATCCTGAACGGACATGTTATCCAGCATAATAATATCCGCTCCGGCATTCAGCGCTTCCTGAACCTGTTCCATATTTTCCGTCTCTACTTCAATCGTCATCGTGTGCGGAATATGGGTACGTGCCCGGGTCACGGCCTGCATGATCCCACCCGCACCCTTGATATGATTATCCTTTATCATAACGGCATCGTACAAGCCAAACCGATGATTGGAACCGCCACCCACACGAACAGCATATTTTTCAAGCAACCGATGCCCTGGTGTTGTTTTCCGTGTATCCACCAAGCGCGTCGAAAGTCCGTGGAGCTGGTCGACAAAAGATTTGGTTCGCGTCGCAATGCCGGACATCCGCTGAATCAAGTTTAGAGCCAAACGTTCTCCCGTCAGAATCGCATGGGTGCTCCCTGTCACTTCTGCCAGAACGGTTCCCTGCTCGATCCATTGCCCATCGGTCACCAGTGGAGTGAAGGACAGCGAGGGATCTACGACCCGAAATACGAGTTTTGCCACAGGCAAGCCCGCAGCAACACCGGATTCCTTGGCATGGATTACCGCTTTGGATTGATGCTTCGGCTCGATGGTCCAGCGCGTGGTCACATCGCCCGATCCTGTATCTTCTCGCAGCCAGCTGCGAATTTGTGCTGTCAGCTCTTCCTGATACCCGCTAAACTCTCCGTAATGCTCGCTGTTAGATGTCATGAATGCACTCCTCCGTTATCCCTTGCTCACGTCGCTGCTGGACATGCTTGCGCCATACGCCATCGTCTGCTGTCGGGAAATCGTCACGGTAATGTGCTCCCCTGCTTTCCTCACGCAGCAACGCCCCATCCGTGACCAGCAAACCACAGGTGAGCAAATTGGCAAACTCGATCTCTTCCCGACTGGACAGGACAGCGCTGAAAACGGACATCTGCCCCCGTAGCTGATCCAGGGCTGCTTGCAGCCCCTCCCCATTCCGACGGACTCCGGCATAATGGACCATTGTCTCTTGCAGCTTAAGCTGCTGCTCCATGATAGACGAAGCCAGAGAGTCCACGCGGTTGTCATTGTAGGATATCAGCGTATGACCAGCCAGCGGCAGTAAAGAATGTAACCGCTCGACAATCCTGCCGCCAAATACGACCGCCTCAGATAACGAATTACTCGCCAACCGATTAGCCCCGTGTACACCAGTGGAAGACACCTCACCACAAGCGAACAGGCGTGCAAGGGTGCTTTCTCCATGCAAATTAGTCTGGACGCCGCCCATCATATAATGCGCAGCGGGCGCTATAGGAATCCAGTCCGTCGTTATATCGAGATCAAAGGACAGGCATGTTCGATAAATGGTAGGAAACCGTAGCTTGATCCGTTCAGAAGGCTCATGTGTAATATCCAGATATACAAACGCAGCCTGCGTACGTTCCATCTCATGAACGATGGCACGAGCTACAATATCCCTTGGTGCCAGTTCCTGTCGGGAATCATACTGCTCCATGAATCGCTCTCCATGAATATTGCGCAGCACTGCCCCCTCGCCCCGCACGGCTTCGGAAATCAGGAATCTTGGAGCACCCGGATGACACAACGCTGTCGGATGAAACTGTATAAATTCCATATCCCGCACAGCTGCGCCGGCGCGATATGCCATAGCAACGCCGTCCCCGGTCGCGATATCAGGATTGGTCGTGTAGCGATATAACTGTCCACCGCCCCCGGAGCATAAAATCGTTGCATTCGCAGTGACATATAATCGTTCGCCATTCGGCTTTTGCACCAGAGCGCCGATGCACTCGCCATGCTCGGTCAGCAGGTCAATCACCATATGCTCGTTCCACACTTCAATAGCGGGATGATTAGCGAACTTCTCTGACAATGCACGGACAATTTCATAGCCTGTGGCATCCCCATTTGCATGCAAGATGCGCCGATGGCTATGTGCGCCTTCCTGTGTCAGCGCAAGCTCACCATTCTCCCGGTCAAAGGCCGTCCCTAAGCGAATTAATTCCTGTACACCATTTGGACCCTCATGAACAAGGGTCCTGACCGCTTCCGGTTCACACAGACCTGCACCTGCAATCAGAGTATCTTGAATATGATAAGCGGGTGCATCCTCAGCCGAAGTGACAGCGGCGATGCCGCCTTGAGCATACTTGGTGTTGCTTTCCAACAATGCCTTCTTGGTAATTAGCAACACCCGCCGATTCTCCGCAGCCTTAATGGCCGTATATAAGCCCGCAATGCCGGAGCCGATAATCATCACGTCGGCTTCGAATTTGGGTAATTCCGCTACATCAAAATCAACCAGATATCTTGGAGTCATGCCTTCACCTGTTTCACAGAAGAATAGCGCACACCATAGGTCGTACAGTATGTGCTCACGGTATATGTTCAAAAGGATTGAAAGTCGGTTACAGCGGCTGACAGCTTGTATATGCCAAGAACACGAACAGCCGTTTATTTAACAATAAATGTACACAACGTTCCTTCGTCTGTCAAATCACCTCAGCTATTTTTCCAGTATTTAAAAAGCTCCGAAAAACCATCATTACTGGTTCCCCGGAGCTTTCATCTAAGCTTATTCAACTGTCAACCCGATGATCAGGTTGTTGTCGGTGGAGTACCACCAGAGTTGCCCGAATTATTACCGTCCTCTGGCTTTTGCAGATTAGGAATATCATTCGGTTGATCCGTTGTATTCTTTGGCTCGTCATCCTTGCCTTGAATACGTACACGAACGTCTCCGATGTTGTCGATCACAGGCTCACCATTTTCAGGCGGTGTTCCTTCTCCCTCATTCGTGCTGCCGTCCAAAGAACCTGTCTCAATCAAACGTTTAATTTGCTCAAGTTCCAGAGTTTCTTCTACCAGCAAGGTTTGGGCGATCAAATGAACCTCTTTGGAATATTTGGTCAGGAGTTCTCTGGCACGCTCATAAGACTCGGTGATGAAACGGTTCATCTCCTGGTCAATCTGATAAGCGATCTGATCACTGTAGTTCTGCTCATGACCGATATCCCGTCCAAGGAATACCTGGCCTTGCGAAGTGCCGAACTGCATTGGACCGAGCCTCTCACTCATACCGTATTCCACGATCATGCTGCGTGCGATGCTTGTTGCTTGCTGGAAGTCACTGTAGGCTCCCGTTCCAATTTCACCAATAAACAGTTCCTCGGATACGCGTCCACCCAGCAAACCAGTGATTTTGTCCAGCAATTCCTGCTTGGTCGTCAGCATGCGATCTTCCTTCGGAAGCATGATGACATATCCGCCTGCGCGTCCACGCGGAATAATCGTTACCTTGTGAACCATGTCGGCATTTTCCAGGAAGAAGCCGATAATCGTATGGCCTGCTTCGTGATAAGCTACAATCCGTTTCTCGCGGTCACTGATTACGCGGCTGCGTTTTTCTGTACCTACGATAACACGGTCAATCGCTTCATCCACTTCTCGCATCGAAATATCTTTACGGTCACGACGGGCTGCCAACAACGCAGCTTCGTTCAACAGGTTTTCCAGATCAGCGCCTGTAAAGCCTGTTGTACGCTTCGCAATAACATCCATTTTAACATCTTTAGTTAATGGCTTGTTGCGTGCATGTACAAACAACACAGCTTCGCGACCTTTAACGTCTGGGCGATCAACTGTAATTTGACGGTCAAAACGTCCCGGACGAAGCAATGCCGGATCCAGAATATCCGGACGGTTCGTTGCAGCTACGATAATAATACCTTCGTTCGCTCCGAATCCATCCATCTCAACGAGCAATTGGTTAAGCGTCTGCTCACGTTCATCATGTCCGCCACCCAATCCAGCGCCACGTTGACGTCCGACAGCATCAATTTCATCAATGAAAATGATACATGGTGCGTTCTTTTTCGCGTTTTCGAACAAATCCCGTACACGGGAAGCGCCGACACCGACGAACATTTCTACAAAATCAGAACCCGAGATGCTGAAAAAAGGTACTCCAGCTTCGCCTGCAACAGCTCTCGCCAAGAGTGTTTTACCAGTACCCGGAGGGCCCACTAACAGAACACCTTTTGGAATACGGGCGCCCACAGCTGCGAACTTACGCGGATCCTTCAAGAATTCTACGACTTCAACAAGCTCTTGCTTCTCTTCGTCGGCTCCTGCCACGTCTTCGAAGGTAACTTTCTTCTTCTCTTCGTTATAGAGACGAGCTTTGCTCTTGCCGAAGTTCATAACTTTGCCGCCACCGCCCTGTGCCTGATTAAACAGGAAGAAGAACAGCAGGAACATGATCACCAAAGGAACAATAGAAGTCAAGAACGTCAGCCAAATACTTTCGCCTTCCATTTTCTTCTGTACGTATTCAAATCCGTTCGTTTCACTAGCAGTAACCAGTTCGGTTAAAGCAGAGTCCGTTGGCGGAACATACACAGAAAAATTGGTGGATTTGGCATCAGCCGGCTGCTTCTTATATGCACCGGTTACAAGATAGGCGTAACCGTCAAATTGGACCGTTACTTTAGAGATATTATTAGCTTTAACCTCTTGCCGTAATTGGTCATATCTAGGGAGATCGGAGGCTTCGCTACTGTTGCTGACAAACTGAACGATACCCACCACAACTAAAAAAAGAATCAAATAAAAACCAGAATTCCGGATGAACCGATTCATCCCCTACCTCCTCTCGAAACACTTAAGTTATTTTACCATAGCCTATAAGCCCTTCTCAACAAAGGACGCTATTTAGTCCTAGGACTGGAGGCTGAGATTAGCTGGTGTAGATTTCCGGCTTCAAAATCCCTATGTATGGGAGGTTCCGGTAGTGCTCGGCATAATCCAGACCATAACCCACAACAAACGCATCCGGAAGAGTAAATCCGGTATAATCAGCTTCAAGATTAACCGTCCGGCGGGCAGGTTTGTCAAACAGGGTTACGACACATACCGAATTGGCATTACGGTTCTTAAGCAATTCAATCAAATGAGTCAACGTCAGGCCACTGTCGATAATATCTTCGACGATCAGAACGTCGCGTCCTTCAACCGAAGCGTCCAAATCCTTAATAATTTTAACGACGCCTGATGACTTGGTGGACACACCATAACTGGATACAGCCATGAAATCAAGCTCCAGTGGTACTGTAATAGCTTTAACCAAATCCGCCATAAAGATAAACGCACCCTTCAGCACGCAGATCACCAACGGATTCTTTCCTTCGTATTGCACGCTGAGCTGTGCGCCCAATTCCTTGATTTTACTCTGAATTTCTTCTTCGCTGATCAATACTTCCTGAATATCATTTTGCAACGGTGTAAACCTCCTAAGTTTATACTATGAAAGCCGTTCCTGCGCAATTACCGATGCCCTGGACTCTCCTGTCTTTGCCATGACATGTATATAACCGAAGACGTGTGCTTTTGCACCGCGGCATGTACAGAGCGTCGCACGCCCGGAATCCAGAGAATAGCTCCGGAACAGTCGCAGACGACGGGAATAACGGGACGCAGCGAAGGAGGTATTTTTTCATCAATGAAAATATCTTTAACCTTTTTTCTTCCGTTTAATCCCATTACATACATGGTATCTCCAGGTAATCGCGAGCGTACTGTCAACGGCAGGACCAATTCATCTGCGTCGAAGCATGCTTCCTCCTCATTCGCCGGATTTTGTCCAACCGGATACGAAGTTCTTCGCCACCGAAGTATACCTCCCGCCTCAGGCAATTCAAGCTCACCGGAAATAGGCAATACGTCCAGTCCATAGCACCATTCGCCCATAACGCCTTGCGTACGGTCAAACAAAACCGCTTGGTCATATTCGCGGACTCCAACTGCGCCACCGCCTAAGTCCAGACTCCACGTAGACGGTCGTTCCTTGAGAAGTCTCAGTCGAACGGTCTCAATTTTACGAAAATCTAAATTTTCACTGTCCGAAGGCAGATAATTTAATATTAGTTTAATCAACCTCCGTTGTAAAGCAATGGATAGCTTACGATAGGAAGCGATGGAAAACATATACCTGCTGTTATCTATGTGCACCAATTCCTCATATACCGCCAGCGTGGATGCCTCCATAAAATCATTTTCGTCAGCCATGGTTTCAGCCAGCCGATTTAGAGAAGGTGTTAGTTGCTCATTATATTGCCCCAAAAAAGGAAGCACATCCATACGAATGGAGTTGCGGCGGTATTTCGATGATAAATTACTGCTATCCGTTACATAGGAAAGGTCATGATACTTGCAGAACTCAATCAGGTCAGCCTTGTACATACGAAGCAACGGGCGAATGAGTTGCACATTTTTTTCCTTGCGTGTCAGCCGCATACCCGCCAAACCCGCCGGGCCACTACCGCGCAGCAAGTGCAGAAGAACAGTTTCGGCCTGATCATCCCCATGATGAGCCATCGCAATATGCTGTGCCGCCCACTTTGCAGCCATATCATGCAAAAAGGTATAGCGCAGCTCGCGAGCCGCTTCCTGCGGCCCCTTGCCGCTCTCCTTCATATAAACGGGTACATCAACGCGAATCATTTCAAACGGAACCTCAAGTTTCCGGGCCATGTGGCGTACCTCTTCCGCCTCCGCATCCGATTCCTCCGGCCTGAAGCCATGATGGACGTGAGCACAGATCAACTGCAAAGGCATATGTACAACGGATATTTCATGTAAAATGTGCAAAAGGGCCACCGAATCCGGCCCGCCGGATACAGCAACCACAATGCGGTCTCCGGGGCTCCACAGCGAATGATCCCGCGCGAGGGCGAGCACTTCCTGTACAACACCGGTCGGTTTTGTTGTTCCCATTCACGACCCTCTTTTCTGCCGACCGAAAAATGATGATCATCTTTATATTATGTAAGTCCTGCCGCTATCTTAGCGCAATCCAGAGCGCTCCGGCAAGCAGCAAAAGCGAGAGAGTGAAAGCATATCCCAGCCAGCGTGGAGTTCCTCTTTTCACGGACGATTGCCTGACATGTGCAGCAGCCAGACGCGACCAGGAACGAGCCGCCACACGGGTATCGGGATGTTCTCCACGCACTGCACCCATCAGCCATTCGGCATAGGGTCGTAATACACGGCTACGACGAATGATGATGGTTAATTCCGCCGTATTACGCAGCTGTGGTAGCCTGCCCGCCGCTACTTTTAGCGATTCGCCCTCCAATATATGAATAGTCAGAAGGGCGAAGGCAAACAGATCATACTGAGAATCGGCATTTCGACTGCCCGCATTCCAGAATCCCCTGTCATACCATTCTGTAAATTGCTTGACGCTCCGTCCCGCAAGGGACACCCCGCCATAATCAATCAACTCGGCTTCTCCATAGGCATTGACCAAAATATTTTGAGGCTTCAAATCGCCAAATACCCATCCTGCCTGATGTAGATCAGCCAAACGATTCAATATGCCAGTTCCAGCCACACCATACCATTCCGCTCCCTTGAGCGCCACAAAACGGTGAAGCGGATCTCCCTTGACGTATCGCATGACATAAAAGGGTATCTCCCCGCCGCTACGCAATGATACATCGTCCACCTCGAACAAAAAGGATGGATGTCCGTTTTGCTGGAGAGCAGATTGGGTTCCCTGCGACTGCAATGTGGTTAGCACGTTAATCTCTGATTGCAGATCAAGCGTGTTCTTCCCCATTTTCAGAGCAAATTGTCGATCTGCCTGTGCCCCTTTTACCAAATATACAGTTCCGTTCGCCCCACGGCCCAGCAGACGCTGAATGACATAGCTGCTCCGCTTCCACTTGCCCTTGATGACCGTTCCGGGTGCAAGAACGGGATCAGACGACGTAGTCACCGAGCATCCCTTCTCCTTTGCCATAGGATTCTTCCATATCTTTCTGTTCCCCTAGTGTAACATATCGGTAATAATCAATCACTTGTAAAATGGCTGGACCTGTTGGCGTCGCCCCCTTCATCCGCAAACGGCCGAATATCGACTTAACCTGGCTAAGTTCAGAGGTCCAACCCATATCCATGACCGCATCTTCTCCCATCCGTCCCCCAGGAAAATGAAAGACAGAAATACGGCTAGGCCCGCTTCTGGACTGTAAACTGAGCAGCAAATCCCGGATACTGTCTTCTACGGCAGGCAGCTTGGGCTTCATACTCGCACTGGCATCAATGAGCAAAGCAATTTCCAAAGCGCTTGTTTCTGTCAGTTCATCCATCACCTCAACCACCTGAGCCCGTTTGGCTGGCGGCAGTTCACCGATATGTCGAGCGCCCCCCTCACCCAAAATATGCGTTAACTCTCTATTAACCGCCTGCTGAATCGTTTGAACCACTGTTTTACGGGTCATCATCTGCATGGTCTGTGCCAGCTGCCTCGTGCCTACGATTTGGCTGAAACCTCCTCCCGCTTTAGCGATTTCCTGAATCTCTGTACTTCCAAGCTCGCCAATCGTCCCATAATCTATGACTCCGGCTACGTTCACCGTAATGCCTTCCTGTAAAGCCTGGGCCGCCGCCATGACCGGGCTGACACCCACATTAGAGCATCCGTCTGTAATGATCAAAATTTGCTTCATAAGCTTCTTGACCTCCCGCTTCCTCTTAATCTATTCCGATAGATTCTATCTTTGCCGAATCTGGAACGATTCAAACGAAGAACGCGGATTTTTAACAAGGAAGCGGAATTTCCCGGGCAATGTCTATTCAGCTAACCGTACGCGGACGCTCCATCCAGCTCATACCCGGTACATGAAGCGTGGCCCATTCTGGGCGGAAATGATCTATTTTGCTAACAACTACCGTCATGTCATCATAGATTTGATTTTGCTGGTAACGAATAACTCGTTCCAATAGGCAGTCGGCCAACTGCTGCGGGTCATCGCTTTCAATTTCCTGAATCATGCGCTTCATCCATATTTCCTTGTTTACCGCATAACCCGGTGAGTCATATATACCATCTGTAATCATGATCAAAATATCACCCGGCTGTAATTGAAGCGACACCAGATCAATTTCAATATCCTGTATAATGCCAATCGGCAAATTACTGGCAGATACGGGAATGACCTCCTCCCCTCTTTTAATAAAGCTCGGTGTTGACCCAATCTTCATGAATGTCGTCCGGGCCGTATACTGATCAATCAGCGCCATATCGACCGTAGCATACATCTCCTCTGGTGATCTCAGCATCAGAACAGAGTTGACCGACTTAATCGCCAGCTTTTCATCCATGCCGGATTGCAGTAATTCCTCTAAAATATTAAGCGCCGCGCTGCTCTCTTGCTGCGCCCGCTCTCCATTGCCCATACCATCGCTCAAAGAGACCGCAAAGGTCCCGTTCCCCAGCTCCATCATGCTGTAGCTGTCTCCCGAGAAAAAATCCCCTCCTTTGGCAGCGCTTGCTACTCCCGTTGCAATTTCATAGGTTTTGGCGGAGCCAAACATGACCGTAGCCAATCCCTGGCGGCGATCTGCCGCCGTTTCGCGCATCACAGCAATATGCTCGTCCAATATGTCCGACAGCAGTGGAGCAATGATTTTCCGGCATTCGTCAAATCCCCTTGTATAAGCATGGACAATCTCAATTTCGACTTGGCCCGCATCCAGATTAATAATCTCAATAGATTGTATGGATAAGCCCAGCCGATCAAGCGCCTCACGTATTTGTTCCTCCTGCCGATGCATGGTTTGCCCTTCCCGCTGAATTTCCCGCGCCAAATCCTCCATAATCTGTGATACGCCGGATAGCTGATCAGCAACAAGCTGACGACTGTCGTATACTTGGCGTTTCCACTGCATATTATGCTGGTAGAGGCTGTATTGCTGCTTCATCACTTGCAGCACCGCGCCCGTCTTGGCGCATGCCTTGCTCCACTGCGGCGGCATCTGCTCCGGCATCAAATTCGGATTATCCTCAATAGCACTCATCATTTCCGTCATATACTGATGGGTTTGCATAAACTTGCCGTCCCAGCACTGCTCGCACTTGAAGCAGGAGGCACACGTTCCCTCCGCTACAGCGTTCATAAAATGCTCGATTTCACCTTCCGGCTTCGCGCTCTCACTCGCAGATATCTGGTGAAAGCTGCGGGATAGCTGACTGAATACGCGGGAGAATTTCGTCACCCGCTCGGCAGTGAGATCACGGACCCTTTTGGCATACTCATGCTGGGATTTGGCGTGGTCCTGCGTACCAGGAACATAGGTAGAAACCGCTTTAAAGAAGCTTTTTGGGGTCATTAAGAATAATAAAATCGCCGCACAGCTCTCCCAGGTCGATGTTAGCACATCCCCGGTTCCGTCCAAATAGATCGTCAGAATTGAGGAACCTAGCAACATCCCGAGCGCCACTGCACCTTTTCGCCCTTCACGCAGCATCCCTGCCAGCAACCCGGCAAAAGCGAGCAAACTCATCTGCACAATCGCAGACATATTGGCCAAGCTTAAAATTAAACCGGTAATCACACCGACCGAAGCACCCAACGAAGCGCCTCCCACCAAGGCGAATACCAAGACCAAATAGCGAGATAGCACATGATCGACAGACAGTGAGTGAATCGTCCATCCTACCGCTCCCGTCATCACAGAGGCCAGTAAAATGATCAGACACAAAATTTCCTCATTTTTGAGCTGGCTTGTCTTTTTGCGATACGTAAACAATGGAATGGCCTGCGTAAAAACAAGTGTCAGCATAAAGCTGAGAACCGCATCCGTCCCTACGATGATAAGGTCATACCATGTGAAGGACGGGGCCATCACCGCGTAAAATAAATTGACCATAAACACAGACAGGAAAACCATAAGCGGGGCATAAGATAATTCCAGCCGATCAAAGGTTCGTAGCCCACGATACAGGAGATAGAATACAAGCAGCTCGCCGCCAATCATGAATAAGGATGGATAAGGGGCAAGCAGACTGCCCAACACGACCGATACAGCTACAGGCAGCATCAAATCACGCCGCAGGAACATGATGACTGCAAAATAAGCGAGGGCAAAAGGGGATAGCTCGTCCAAAATGGTGGCGCGTCCCAGTAAAAATCCCATAGCAGACAATAGCAGCATCCATCTTTGCGCCGTTACCCATTGCACTGCTTTATGTGAATCCAGTCGCTTCTTGAGTCTGGAAGACCAACCTTCCGTACGTTCTTTAGATTTGGACTTTCTGGATTTCAACCCTGGAAAATGTACCACGTTCCATTTCTCCATCATGCGTCAGGCACCCCATTCATCAATTTGATGTTCCCATCTTAAACCGGAACGACTGAGAAAGTTTGTCAGAACCTCACGTCTTATTCCAAGAAATTTCCGACAAAAAAACGTTCTGCGCGAAAGCACAGAGCATCGGCCTCAAGCCAAGCTACGTCCGCTTGGAAGCGCATGGTAATTACGAGCGCCCTCTCCCTACAAAGCCCCTTCCTGTCGCCCACACCTTCGCTTAGACTAGCGATTTGCACAGAAGATAGACGGAAAACCGTTGGAGTTTGTCGGACGATTATGTCCACACGACAAAAAAAACGTCCACTTTTCAGCTTGATCGCCCTGCTTTTTCTTCAGCAAATCTTGAATACCATAAAACGCATGCAAGATAACAGTGGTATGGATCTCCCACGCTCCCATAGCTCTTCATATATTTCAGCTTTTGTCGGCAGAACGCAAAAAAAACCGTAGCAGTCTTTCGACTGTACGGTTTTCCGTGTATGGTTGATACGGTTGTGAAAGTGAATTAAACACGCTTCGCGCCGCGTCCTCCGCGTTTACCTTCGGTGTTCTTTTTCAGCGACGAAATGCGTTCCTCACTATCTTTCAGGAAGCGTGACATTTTATCCTCAAATGAAGGTTTACCCGGTGCAGGCTTGAACGAACGGCCTCCACGATCGCGGTTGAAACCACCGCCACCGCCACCGCCGCCGCCGCCGCGTCCTTGACTTGGACCTGAACCTCCACCGCCGAAACGGTCGCCTCCACTTGGTCCTCCTGTGCGCTCCGGTCTTGGAGCTCTTGGCGGACGGGCTTCACTTGCTGGCTTGTCAATCGTTTGCTTAATGGAAAGTCCGATCTTGCCGTCTTTGTCAACATTAATGACTTTCACCGTCACGACATCATTAATCTTCAGGTGATCGTTAACATCCTTAACGTAGTTATCGGCGATTTCCGAGATGTGAACGAGACCCGTGACACCTCCAGACAAATCCACAAATGCTCCAAAATGCGTGATGCCTGTCACTTTGCCCTCTAACTTGGTGCCCACTTCAATTGCCATAGAATAAAATGATCCTCCCTTAAAATATACAACCGATTTTTTTGCAAAAAAATCCCGCTGTGGTGATTTGATTATACAAAATGGCGGAACCAAGGTCAACTAAGCATTGACCCAATGATGCGCCTATTTCTGCTCCCCGATGATCGGCGTCTCTTCCGGTTTGTACAGACCGTACTTGCTTCTGGCAATTTCTCCGATATACTCGGGGTCCTTGAGACGATTCACTTCAGTTTGGAGCTGTTGTTCCGTTTGTGTAGCAGCTTGCTTCTGTTCTTCCTTCTGAGTGAGCTGTTCACTTCGATCGGCCATAATCATACCTTGAGAAAAAAAGGTGAAAATAGCCCAACTACCAAAGGCGGCAAGCGATAGCAACCAAATCATGATTCGCCTGCGCCCGCCCGCGTTGGACTTGGACGTAGGAGATGAATGGCGATCTACAGACGAATTACGCATGATACTACCTCCCTCCAAACCATCTTTTTGCTGTGTTTTTCAGTCTGATGCCGAGCTTTACAAGCAATTCTGGAGTCCTCCAGCGCGCTTTAAGCGGACCGATCAGCCAGACGAGCGGCTTCCAAACCGGCATCAAGATGTATATCAGCATCCTTCCCAGGAACACAATAAGTGCCCATATCCATCCGACCAGCTTGCGTACCAGCCGATACAGCGCCAACACCGGATGAACAATCAGGATGCGCAGTATGCTGTTCACGATCAACGTCAGTCTGCGGACTATCTTTAATAACATTACCACAAAACGTTGGGTTGTAACACTAAAGGCCCAAAAATAGAGCCAAACCCCCAAAAGTAGTCCTAAAAAGACATAAAACCGCAGCTCACCGCGATTACTCGCGTACAGCACACGGAAAATAAACAGGGTCGAGGCCACCCAATACAGCACGTCCAACATATGAATGCTCCAACGGGCAAAATGAAAGCGGATGGACAGCACCCGGTAGCTGTCGAACACCACTCCCATGGCTATGCCCGACAGCAGCATCCACGTCAATGTCAGCCATTGTGTGTGAGGGTTCATTTGAAGAGCTTGCCGAATAGGCTTTTTCCGTTTTTGGCCGGGGCCCCGGGCTCCAGGTAGACGAGGGAAGTAATCAGACCTTCAATGGACAGCAGCCCCTCTTCCAGACTGAGATTTTTGATATGTAAATGCTGTCCGCGAATGGTGAGATGACCCAGCTCGGTCTGAAGCAGAAACTCTTCACTGTCAAAGCTCTCCACATTGCTGACGCCTGAAATGTCGAGCTGCTTTCGGCTTTGCATGCGCAGGTCATGGTGTTTGGGCTTCCCTTGTTCAATCATGGCATGTACCCCTCCTTCTGTTCTTAGCTTATGAAGGGGACAACAGGATTTAGAACTACATGAAAAGAAACTGCATAAGAAAAAGCACCCCCTCATGAGAATATGAAGGGATGCTTTAATGTACAGCATATTAGAAAGTTAGATTCCAGTTACCAGTTCAAACCATTGTCTCTGGCAATGGGCTCTTCCTTCACCAAAGTGTACATACTTGCAGCCTCGTCCTTGCGTGTAGTGTCGGCGAGCCGTTCCACTCGCACAGTCACCAGCTTCTGGCCAAACTGGACGGTGATTTCATCCCCCACTTTGACCGCACTGCTCGGCTTGGCTTCGCGTCCGTTCACCATGACTCTCCCTTGTTCGGAGACATCCTTGGCTACCGTACGCCGCTTAATCAGCCGCGAGACTTTCAAGAATTTATCAAGACGCATTAGTTAACGGCTTCTTTAAGCTTATTACCGGCTTTAAAAGCAGGAACGGTCGATTCTGGAATTTCAATCGTGTTGCCGGTTTGTGGATTGCGGCCTGTACGGCTGGAACGCTTGCGCGTTTCAAAAGTACCAAAGCCGATCAGTTGCACTTTATCGCCGCTGGCGAGTGCATCTGTAATTTCACCAAGTACGCCATTCAATACAGCTTCAACGTCACGTTTGCTCAAACCGCTTTTGCTGGAAATATTGTTGATTAGATCTGTCTTGTTCATAAGTTAAAAGCCTCCCAAATGTCAAAAAATAATCATCACGCTGCATGTCCATAAATGGGGCAGAAGTGAGGTCAAGCTGTGGCCGAAGCCGCTCTGAATACAACTAGAACACAGTTGCCCGTAGGCTACAGTTATTTCAGAATTACTACAAGTTATTCTGGCTAGGCCTTAAAAATCCTGCAATGGCAGTCGTTTTTTAATTCGACCCCAGTTAAGCCAACATCCTACTACAAAAGCCTCCCCATTGGCAAGTCTCCTCAAACGGACAAGCTCCACACAGGCATTTGCCGCCTTTACGGCCTAAGATCTACCAAGAGTTTTTTTCGCTTCCTGCCAGTACGTCTCCATCTCATCCACGCTACTATCCTCGGGACGTCGTCCCTGCTCGCGTAATCTTTTCTCAATGTACTGGAATCGGTCGATAAATTTGCGGTTGGTGGCGGACAGTGCCTCTTCCGGATCAACTCCCATAAAACGGGCCGCGTTCACAGCAACGAAGAGCACGTCGCCCAACTCCAGCAACTGCGCCTGCACGGAATGTCCTTCGCGGACCGCTTCCTTCAGCTCAGCCACTTCTTCGTCCAATTTGTCGAATACGCCTTCAATGCCATCCCAGTTAAAGCCTACTTTCGCCGCCTTTTTCTGGAGCTTGTACGACTTCATAAGCGCAGGCAAATCACGCGGGACACCATCCAGTACAGAAGACTGTGCTGAAGCTATGCCTTTCATCCGTTTTTCCTCGGCTTTCATTTGCTCCCAATTTTGCAGCGCCTCTTCCGCATCCTTCGCCTGATTGTCTCCAAACACGTGCGGATGGCGGAATATCAGCTTGTCATTCAGCCCTTGAATCACATCATACACATTGAAGGTTCCGACTTCTTCTTCCATCTGGGCATGCAGCAAAATTTGCAGCAGCAGGTCGCCCAGCTCTTCCTTCATGTGATCAGGATCGTCCTCATCTATCGTTTCGATGACTTCATAGGTTTCCTCGATCAGATTTTTGCGAATCGACTGATGCGTCTGTTCCCGGTCCCATGGACAGCCTTCCGGACTGCGTAAAATATCAACAATCTCATGCAGACGGTCAAAAGAACGCCGTTTTAGCGCATCATCCTCACTACGCGGTATGTACACCAGAGACAGGTTTCCGTAGCCCACCACCCGATCCAGCTCGTACAGTGGCACTTTATGCACCGCTTCCTCGCCCTCCACGCCAAGCGCATGACCTATATAAACCTCATAATCATCAGGATAGCGCTCCATTAAACACAGCTTCACATCTGAAGCCGTAAACGTATCATATACCTGTCCGATCAACGTGTGCAACTGAGGTTGAAGCCAGCTCGCATCCAGCGTACCTGCGTCCAACAACTGGAAACCTTCAATCGGGTCAAAACCAAGACGCACAAAAGCTTCATCCAGAAAACTTTCACCGCCAAGGATCTCCAGTTGAATATCCTGCACAGGACAACGCTCTTTGAGCAATTGCACCGCCGCTTCCGCTACCATCGGGTGCCCTGGAACCGCATAGACGATTTCGCTTCCATCCACAGCTTTAACGGCCGCTGCTATCAACTGACTGGTAATTTCCTCGTATACCTCTGGAAAAGATTCCTTGGTCTCATACACGGTGTCAAACGACTCGTAGGCCACTCCAAACTCATCCAGTACCTTAACTACCGGGTGCTCCTTCGTCCGCAGATACAGCGCAGAAGCGCCCCGCATTTTGTTCAATATCCCTATCGTAAGCTGATCCGGGTCTCCCGAGCCTAGTCCTACGACTGTTAGTATTGCACTCATGTTCAATCCTCCGTTCCGCTGAAACGTGGCACACACTCCGTCAATGTACGGCGCGTTGCCTGCTTCCGCTTCCTTTGCTTTGGCACTACTATACCACAAAGTATATACAGGCTCATAAAATCGCTACCTCCGCCGCGCAACTGCAAGCGGCATAACCACAAGGCTACGCCAGCACGCGCAGTCTGCGCAGCAGGGCTGCCAGCGGGCGTCCGAGCTTGGGCACCGCCACAAGCTCCGCCTCTGTGATCAGCCTCAAGCGTGCGAGGCCGATCACAAACACCACGGCGCCTGCGGCTACGCCCAGCAGGCTTTCCGCCGCCGCCGTGGCACGGCCTCCGGCGGCCCAACCCAAGGCACCCAGCGCGGCGCTGGTGCCCCACATCGCCGCCGCAGCTGCGCAGGCCAAGGCGACAAGCAGTGCCGCAGGCTTGAACACGCTGGCGGACCAGCTCCAGCGCAGCCCCGCCAGGCGGGCAAGCAGCGCGATGTTGATCGCCGCTGCCAGCAGATAGGCGGCGGCTCCCGCGATGGCGGCTCCAGCCGTGCCCAGCTGCGGCACGAGCAGCCAGTTCAGCAGCGCTTTGGCTGCTGCTGCGGCGAGCATCGCCAAGGCTGGAGCGCGAACTGCGCCCAGCCCTTGCAGCAGCGCCGCCGAGATGATGCTGAGCGTGCCGCCTACGGCGGTCAGCGCCATCCAGCGCATGACTCCGCTGCCGGTGTCGTCCGCGTACAGCATCACATTGACGGGCACCGCCAGCACAATTAAGCCTGTAGCGGCGGCTAGTCCCAGTAGCCAGAACCAGCGCAGCGATTGCTCACATTGGCGGCGGGCCAGCTCCGTGCCGCCCGTTACCCGGGCTTCCGCCAGCGACGGAATGAATAATGCCGACAGCGTAGTGGCAAACATCATCACCAGCTGTACAAGCGGCAGACCCCGGTTATAGACACCGAAGGCCACCATAACTCCTGTATCATCCAAGCCCTCCTGCTTTAACAAACGAGGCACCGTAAACGTGTCCACCAGGCTAATCAGCGGAACCGCCAGCGCTCCCAGGCAAACAGGCAGGGCATAACGAAGCAATGCCTTTAGCAAAACACCGTAGCTCTCCGTCCGGTGGGCTTCTCCAGCCCGCTCCTGCGCTGTCCCGGCTGCACTCTTGAGCACACCTGATACGACAGCACGACTACCACTCACCCAATCGTCCGTCGTTCTCTCTATGACGTCAGAACGTCCAGACGCAGTCTCCTGTATGCCCTTCTGTTCTGTCTTCCCCGCGACCTGCAAAGCCTGCTCAGACAGCCTCCCTTGCCTTGTGAGCTTCTTCCTGTGGTTGCGCCAGAATAGCAGCATGACGACCAGACCCGCTGCCCCGCCAGCCGCAGAACCAAAAACAGCCCCGGCAGCAATCATATCGGGTCCGGCTCCTTGCGACAGCATAACCAGCAACAGCATGATCATCACACCCACCCGTACCGCCTGCTCCGTCACTTGGGAGACAGCGGTCGGGATCATATTTTGCAAGCCCTGAAAATATCCCCTTAGCCCTGCCATAACCGGCACGAACAAAAAGGCAAAGGCCGCCGCCCTCACCGAGGGAATAACATGAGCATTGTCGATCCACTGACCGATCAGCGGTGCGCACGTATACATCAGCACGCCCAGAATCACACCAAACATGCCCAATACAAGGTAGGACAATCGGGCTACACGTTGCCCTGCGGCCCGGTTTCCCACCGCCTCATATTCTGCTACAAATTTGGATATCGCTGCCGGAAATCCAGCAGCGGCAATAGTAATCAACAGCGTATAAAAAGGATAAACCGTATTATAAATACCGAAAACGCCGTCACCGCCGATATTTTGCAGCGGGATTTTTTGCAATGTGCCGATCAGCTTGCTCGCTACCGCCGCCAGTGTCAAAATGACAGCACCCCGTAGTAGCCGCGAAGCAGCGCGATTTTCCTGCATCGTCCGTTCCCCACTCCTACCTGAAATATGCATCCTTCACGAGTCCTATTATACCGCCTCTTTCTCTGGAAAGAAAAAAAGCCCTGCAAGACGACAGACGGCTTTCGCCATTCAGTACGTCTTACAGGGTCGGACCGGGGGATTACTGTTCCATTTGTTTACCGAGGAAACCAGCGGCTGTTTCAGCCATTTTGATCTCCATTTCGGCCATCTTCACGTTTTCATCCTTGTTCAGCAACACAACGGAACCAATAGGATCACCACCCGAAACAATGGGAGCCGCCACAAAGGACGAAAGTGTTTCTTCGTGGTCTCTTGTCAGCTCATAGGAGCCGCTGGCTGTTTCCAGTACCGTTTTGCGATTATCCATACTACCTTCGATAATACTGCCGACCGGCTTGTCCAGAAACTCTTTTTTGGAGCCTCCGGCCACCGTAATAATGGTGTCCCGGTCGGTAATCATCGTAATATGGCCTGTGCTTTCAAACAGGGACTCAGCGTATTCTTTGGCGAAATCACCAAGTTCACCGATAGGCGAATACTTTTTCAAAATGACTTCTCCGTCACGATCCACAAAAATTTCAAGCGGATCTCCTTCACGAATCCTCAAGGTGCGGCGAATTTCCTTAGGAATAACTACCCGCCCCAGATCATCAATACGGCGAACTATACCAGTAGCTTTCATTTCACATGTTGCCCCACTTTCTCAAGAAGAATTTAGTAAACTACTGACGGTATCGAAAGACGCTTCCGCTCCCCCGGAAGCGGTCACGAAGAACGTCACGGTCATGGTGTTTATGGTGATATCTGACCATAGTATTCATCTGTTCCCAATTCCTTATGCATGTTCAGTTATTTACCTTCGGTTGTAGCTCCGTCCTTGGCTGTTCCTGCTTTGGTATCAGTTGTTCCACCTGTAGTGCCTTCAGGCGTAGCTGTGCTGCCAGCGCCCGGTGTGGTGCCGCTTTTCTCTTGCGTAGCAGGTGCCTTCGGCAGGGTGAATTTCAAATTAAGTTTGGCCAAATCTTTTTCGGTAAAGTTTTGAATACTTTCACCAGCCAGCTTGTTTTTCAAAGCAGCCTTCTCGTTGTCCTTCAATTTATCAAACGTAGGTTCATTGCGGGATTCCACCTTGATGATGTGATATCCGTATTCTGTTTCCACCGGATCTCCGATTTTATTAATCGGCTGCTTCTCGGCTGCTTCCTTGAATGCAGGCACCCATTGAGCTACGGATGCATTCTCATACAAACCGCCATTGGAAGCCGAACCCGGATCTTCTGAGTATTTCTTGGCAATCGTCGCAAAATCAGCTCCGCCATCCAACTTCGCCTTCACTTCTTTGGCCAGCTTGAGAGCATCTTCTTTCTTGCGTTCTTTTTTGGTTTTTGGATCCTGGAAATTAATCAGTACATGACGCACGGTTGCTGTCGTGAATTGATCTTTGTTTTTCTCAAATTCCTGTTTCAGCTGATCGTCCGTCACTTTGTTCGTCTCACTGTTGATCACCGTCATCACACGGGTAAAGTAATCCTTCACACCCTGCTCAGTCAGTTTTTGATCACTTAAAAATGTCTTGAATTTAGCATCTCCGACCGACTTCTTATACTGCTCCAGTTGTTCGGTTCCTTCTTTGGCGCCCTGTTCCTTGGACTTATCGTCTGCTTTTTCAGCCAGCAGCTTGTACACCACTTCTTGCTTGGCAATTTGCTCCCGCACCTGATCCGAAGCAAGCATCGCTCCATATTCCGGATACAGGAATTTCATCATACTGATTTCCTGGTTAAACTCATTTTCTGTAATGGTTCCGCCAGTGTAGGTCACGACAACCTTACTGCTGTCCTTCGGTTGGTCCTTGACCTTACTCTCCTCGACTTGCTTCGTACATGCTGCCAGCACCGATATAGCCAGCACCGCGGCAATGGCCACCGATAGCATTCTCCAAGGTTTTCTTTTATTTGGTAGTGACATTTTGCAGTTCCTCCTTCAATGTGAATGCATCTTTTAGTGCACTCAAAAATTGCTCCAGCAGCTCTAGTATCTGTGGATCATCCAGACCTTTGCCCTTGATACGTGCGCTCATAGGAGTGCCCTGTTCAAATTGTACACGTCTTTCAAAGCGATTGCCAATCTCTGCAAGCTTGGCGGTCTGTACCGCCTGCTGGCGCCCTTCGTGGAATTTCAACACGATGTTGTCATCCCGCTGGACAATGGACTCAATGCCATACATGCGTCCGTATACCTTGAGACGGGCCACAGCCAGCAAATGACGCACAGCCTCCGGCAAATCACCAAAGCGGTCGACCAGTTCATCCTCCAGCTCCATAGCCTCGTCAAACGTGCTGACTGCCGCAACCTTTTTATAAATCTCAATCTTCTGAATACTGTCGTAAATATAATCTCCCGGCAGGTAAGCATCCACGCCCAAATCAATGGACGTACTCCAATTTCGATTCGACAGATCCTCTTCTCCAAGTACGCTAACCTTGCGCTTATTGATTTCCTCAGCCAGCATTTGCGAGTAAAGGTCAAAACCGACGGATGCAATGAATCCGTGCTGCTCTGCACCGAGCAAATTCCCCGCTCCGCGAATAGACAAATCACGCATCGCGATCTTGAACCCGGAGCCCAGCTCCGTAAACTCCTTGATCGACTGAAGGCGCTTCTCTGCCACTTCCGTCAGCACCTTATCCCGCTGGTACGTAAAATAAGCATAGGCAATCCGGTTGGAACGGCCTACACGCCCACGCAGCTGATAAAGCTGGGACAGCCCCATTTTATCGGCATCATGCACAATAAGTGTATTCACATTCGGAATGTCCACCCCGGTCTCAATAATGCTGGTGCTGACCAGTACATCATATTCACCGTCCAGGAAGTCTAAAATCGTCTTCTCCAGCTCGGATTCGGACATCTGACCGTGACCCACGCCCACCTTGGCATCCGGCACGAGCGCATTGATCTCGGCAGCCATTTCCTGAATGCCCTGTACGCGATTATACAGATAGTACACCTGTCCTCCACGTGCCATCTCGCGTTCAATCGCTTCACGCACCAACGTTTGACTATGCTCGACAACATAGGTCTGCACCGGAAAACGGTTTTCCGGCGGTGTCTCAATGACCGACAAATCGCGAACCCCGAGCATAGACATGTGCAGTGTACGCGGAATAGGCGTAGCCGTTAACGTCAGCACGTCCACATTCGTTTTCAGCTTTTTCAGCTTTTCCTTGTGCGTCACGCCAAACCGCTGCTCCTCATCGACAATGAGCATCCCCAGATCCTTAAACACCAGATCCTGCGACAGCAGGCGATGGGTGCCAATGACAATATCGACGGTCCCCTGACGAACCCCTTTAATCGTCTCATTCTGCTCCTTGCGCGAACGAAAACGGCTCAACACCTGAATATTGAATGGATACCCGGAAAAGCGCTCGCGAAACGTCTCATAATGCTGCTGTGCCAAAATCGTCGTTGGAACTAACACGGCCACCTGCTTGCCCTCAATGGCTGACTTAAACGCAGCACGAATGGCGACCTCTGTTTTGCCGTAGCCTACATCACCGCACAGCAAACGATCCATCGGACGGCTCTGCTCCATGTCCTTCTTGATCTCTTCAATCGCCCGAATCTGGTCACGTGTCTCTTCATACGGGAACATATCCTCGAATTCCTGCTGCTCCGGTGAATCCTTTTCAAAAGCAAAACCAGGCGCTGACTGCCGTTCTGCATACAGCTTGATCAGATCATCAGCAATGTCCTGAACCGAGCTGCGAACCTTGCTCTTCACCCGTGTCCATTCATTTCCGCCCAGCTTGTAAATCTTAGGTTCCTTGTCCTCTGAGCCGACATACTTCTGAATCAGGTCAATCTGCTCAATCGGTACAGACAGCTTATCGCCGCCCGCATAGAGAATGTGCATGTAATCCTTATGGATACCGCCAACCTCCAGCGTACCGATCCCCATGTACTTCCCGATCCCGTGATTCTGGTGTACGACATGGTCGCCCACCTTCAGCTCGCTATAGCTCTTAATCCGTTCTGCGTTGTCCACATGGCGGCCCTGCTTGCGTGCTTTGCGTTGCTTTTGCGAGAACATTTCGCCCTCAGTAATCACTACCAAATGAATAGATGGCATCTCAAAACCGCTTTGTAAATTGCCGATAGCCATCGTTGGCTCATCAATACCGTAATCCTGAAGCACCCGGCGCATCCGATCCAGCCGCTCGTCTCCACTCGCCAGCATCATAACCTGTGTACCCGCCTTGCGCCAGCGATCCATTTCCGCCTTGAGCACATTCATTTGACCGTGGAAATCCTGCATGCCCCGGCAGATGAAATTCAAAATATTTTGCGGCTGTGTATGTGGAACCTGACGGAGAAAGATCGACAGGAACAACGTCTGGAATCTCCGGTTATACAGCAGATTGTCCGCGTTATCCGACAGCTCTAGCTGCGGTAACGTTTTACCGTTTTGAAGCAAATGCAGATTCCACTCGGACTCATCCCGTTCAAGCTGCTTGGCTGTTTCCAGCATCCGCGCAGGCTCGTCAATGATCAGAATGGTGTCTTCCGGCATGTAATCTGCCAAGGTTTTGCGTTCGGGATACAACAGCGAGATATATTTATAGATTTCGTCAAAATACACATGCTCACGCAGCAGCTCAATTTCGCGGTGAATCTCTTCTTTCAGATGCAGCTTGGCCTGACGGTCTGTCATTTTGCCGAGCTGCTCCTCCAACAGAATCGCTGCGGCATCTGCCGCCTGATCCATACGAGCGTTATCCGCTATGACTTCCTTGCACGGCGTTACGGTAACTTCCTGCACCTTTTCCACCGAACGCTGATCTTGCGGGTCGAACATACGGATGGAGTCAATTTCATCATCGAACAGCTCCACACGGTAGCCCCAACGGGTTGTCATCGGATAAAAATCGATAATACCGCCACGGACACTCATCTCTCCACGTGATTCTACACGCTCCACCCGCTGGTACCCCATCTCGACCATATGCAGCAAAAACGGCTCCAGTTGGATCGTTTCGCCTTCTCTCAGCTCGATTCGGGCTTCACTCCATGTCTCTGGAAGCGGCAGCAAACGCCGGACACCAGAAAACGGCACGACAACAATCCCACGAAAACCCTGGGCGCATCGTATCAATACTTCAATTCGTTGGGATAGCGTCTCCGGGCTGGATATGGCGGCCTCAGCAGCTACCAGCTCATTCGAGGGGTACAACAAAACCCGTTCTGGAGGAAGCGCTTCCTGCAAATCATCTGCTATTTTTTGAGCAGCAAACATGTTGTGCGTCATGACCAGGATCGGTCGTCCGGTATCTTCGGCAAGCGCGGCCATCAGTACCTGTCGGGAAGAGCCCGACAAACCAGATATGAGCTGTTCCTTCATGCCTGATGATATACCTGCTGCAATGGATGCATAATCAGCATCCTTGGTAAAAGCCTGAATAAGTGCTTGTAACAAAAAAGGCACCCCTTTATGCTTATAAATAGTTGCATGTAAACTGAAAAAGAAGCCTCAGCAATGCTGCCAAGGCTCCATAAGCGGGATTACCGCTTCACCTCTCAAGCTGGTACAGACCAGTTGAATACCTGTTATTGGAGCGGATTTACGAGCAGACTCAACTCCGGATTATTTTCCAGCGCCTGGTTGCAATGCTCGCAAATGACTTTGACGGTCACTTCACCGCCCGAATTATACGCTATTATATCTCTACGCTCGGCAGGGGTCAAGGAATGGAAGCCCAGCCTTTCTTCGGTTATTGCATCGGAATCAATCCGTCCCAAGAAAGTTCGACAATGTCTGCATACATAATTCACAATCATGTAATGTATATGCCTCCTGAAAGTTTTCTATACCTTTCAGTATGTCCAATAAACTTCCATTTAAGCCCATCCTGCCTGCTCTGGACCTTACTTATTGAATTCTGCCATGGTCCGTTCAAAAGGATGACCCAAGCTGTATTCCAAAGCATCACACGTATCCTCTATCATTCCAGCCAGCAACTCCTTCTCCTTCTTCGGAAAGGTTCCCAGAACATAGTCCACGATGGCATAGCCAGGCTCAGGACGGGAAATGCCCATACGAACCCGATTAAAGGATTGTGTGCCCGTATGCTGGATAATCGACTTGATCCCGTTATGACCACCTGCACTGCCTTGATACCGGAGTCTTATTTTGCCGACCTCTGTATCCAGATCATCATAAATTACGACCAAATCATCTATATTCGCTTTGTAATAGTCCATATAAGCACGCAGAGACTCGCCCGAGAGATTCATATAGGTCATCGGCTTGATCAGCACCGTTTTTACGCCGCCAATATGTCCTTCTCCAATCAACGCCTTGCATTTGCTTTGGTTAATCTGGATGTTATGACGGGCGGCCAGAGCATCCAGCGCCATAAATCCAACATTATGTCTCGTTTTTTCGTACTGGGGACCGGGGTTGCCCAATCCTACAATCCACTTCATAAACCGTGACACCCTCTTTCGAAGTCTTGATTTTTTGGTAAAATAGTTATACTGAACAGGAAGGTGCGTGCTGGTATGCTCAATCAGGGTGATATCCTCTTATATGACAGCCATTTTCTATATCATTTAAAACATTCGGTTCCTGTCCAAGTCTATGACGGGAATGTACATATCCAAATTGGCATCATTGCGCGTTTTAACGAGCATTTTGTCGAAATGGAGGACACGCTATACAATCGTCAGCGCTTCACCTTTATATCCAGACCGGGCTTTTAGCCTGACATGCTGATAGGGGTTACCTTTTCCAGTTGGAAAAGGCAACCCCTTTTTTAATGAGCCAGCGCTTATTCGATTTCAAACAGTTTGCTGATTGACAATTCCTCATGCACACGGATAATGGCTTCTCCCATTAATGGAGCCACAGATAATACCTTCAGCTTGCTTGTCGGATTGGGGTGAACGATCGGAATGGTATCCGTCACGACCACCTCTTTTAACGGTGAATTCTCCAGTCTTTCCATAGCGGGCCCGGAGAGCACGGCATGCGTACAGCACGCATACACATCCGTTACGCCGCCTTCCTTGAGCGCATTCGCACCCAGCACAATGGTTCCCGCTGTATCAATAATGTCATCAATCAGAATAGCGGTTTTACCCTCAATATTTCCGATAATGTTCATTACTTCACTTACGTTTGGCTCAGGACGACGTTTGTCGATAATAGCCAGCGGGGCATTCAGGAAATCCGCTAACTTCCGCGCACGCACAACACCGCCGTGGTCAGGGGAAACGACAACCGGGTTTTCAATCTGCTTCGAACGGAAATACTGGGCCAGAATTGGTGCGCCGAACATGTGATCCACCGGAATATCAAAGAATCCCTGAATTTGCATCGCATGCAAATCCATACTGATTACACGGTGAGCACCCGCTTTTTCAATCAGGTTAGCGACAAGCTTCGCCGTGATCGGATCACGTGAACGTGCTTTCCGATCCTGACGGGCATAGCCGTAATATGGCATAACGACATTAATGCTTTTGGCAGAAGCCCGCTTGAGTGCATCAACCATAACCAGTAACTCCATCAAGTTGTCGTTAACTGGCAGACAAGTCGACTGCACAATGTATACGTGGCAACCGCGCACGCTTTCAGACAGTTTGATTTGAATTTCACCGTCACTAAACGATGTGGTATGGGATTCCCCCATTGGAATTCCGATGTAGTCCGCAATTTGGTGGGCCAACTTCGGATTGGAGTTACAAGTAAATATTTTGAGTTTGGAATCGCAATAAGTCATTTATAGAAACCCTCCGTGCTGATTCATTCATTACAGATCCAACTACTTGCTGATTAAGGTTATTCCGATCTTTTCTTCTTCGCTTTGGCACGCGCGCGGATTTTATCCGCATATCCGGCTTTGTTCTCTTGACGCGGTCTGGCAATGGCCAGATCGTTATCAGGGACAGCATGTGTTACGGTGGAGCCCGCTACGACATAAGCGCCTTTTCCGATCTTAATTGGGGCAATCAGATTCACATTACTGCCAATAAAGGCATCATCTTCAATTTCTGTAATAGATTTATTATACCCATCATAATTAACCGTTATTGCCCCACAACCGATATTAACGTTTGTACCTACCTTGGCATCACCAACATAGCTCAAATGGGACACCTTGGAATGATCACCAATGGTCGCATTTTTTACCTCAACAAAATCACCAATCTTCACATGCTCGCCCAGCTTCGCACCCGGACGCAGATAGGCAAACGGACCCACAGATGTACTGCTACCCACTTCAGCTTCGTTCAACACCGAATGTTTCACCGTTGCGCCCGAATGAATCAGGGTATCCTGAATCTCAGTCTGCGGACCAATCATACAATCTTCACCGATTTGTGTTTGACCTCGCAGCCATGTGTTCGGATACAGCACGGTATCGGAACCAATGGCAACCTCGCTCTCGATGTAGGTAGAGGACGGATCAATGATGGTCACACCGTTCAGCATATGCTTGCGCACAATGCGTTCTCGCATGTATCCCTCAGCCACTGATAAAGCGACCCTGTCGTTCACACCGATAGATTCCGACACATCATTTGTTAAATATGCCTCAACCTTCTCGCCTTCGCCATGCAAAATACCAATGACATCCGTCAGGTAGTATTCCTGCTGTACATTGGTGTTGGTTACTTTGTCCAACGCTGCGAACAGCTTGGCATTATCAAAGCAGTACGTTCCCGTGTTAATTTCCCGAACAGCGTCTTCCCCAGGTGAGCAATCCTTCTGCTCCACGATCTTGAGCACTGCTCTTGCAGCATCACGGATGACCCGGCCGTATCCCTTAGGGTCGTCCAGCTCAGCGGTCAGAATTGTTGCGGCCGCTCCCCGGCTCTCATGTAGCTGCACCAAGCCCTCCAGTGTTTCCGCTGTAATCAGGGGGGTGTCTCCACAGATAACGATGGTCGTACCTTTCTCCTGACCGAGCAAGTCTTTGGCCTGCTTGACAGCATGCCCCGTTCCCAACTGCTCTGCCTGAAGCGCATATTCTGCCGACAGTCCCAAATAAGACTGTACCGCTTCCGCACCGTGACCCACAATCACCACACTGCGGGACACTCCGATGTCACGAACCGTGTCGAGTACATGACCGACCATCGGTTTCCCGCATACCGGATGCAGAACTTTATATAATTTGGATCTCATACGTTTTCCCTGCCCTGCGGCAAGAATGACTGCCAACCTTTCCAACAAGTCCAACCTCCTATCCTGAAAATAACAATTTCCCTTTGGCTAAAACGTTAATTTCCAGATCAGATTTTTGCTTAACTTTTCACAATCCTCCTGAAAAATAACGGCGAACCTTTAGTTAATGGCTATTTTTTCAGGCCAGCTTGTGCTGGACATTCATCCCCGGGATGCATCGCTGCTTGATCCCTGTCTTATGAAAAAGTCGCTTCGGCAGCCCGGATGGCTCCAAGTTGCCTTAAAACTGACTGTTAACTCATTAAAGAATATATCTCATTCCAGACAAAAAGAAAAGAGAGCCACAGTTTGTGGCCCTCTTTTCTTTTGTACCCCAATCTTGCTTTAGACGAATTAAGCGCCTTCTTCAATAGCTACTTCTTCATCCACCGCGGCGCGTTCGTACTCAGTTAGTACAGCAGCCTGAATTTTCTCCCGGGTTCCTGAAGATATCGGATGAGCGATATCGCGAAACTCTCCGTCCGGGGTCCGTTTGCTAGGCATAGCCACGAACATCCCGTTATTACCATCGATAACACGAATGTCATGAACAACAAACTCGTTATCAATTGTAATGGATGCAATCGCCTTCATTCTTCCTTCTGAGTTCACTCGGCGGAGTCTAACATCCGTAATCTGCATGTGTGTTTCACCACCTTTTTCCAAATAGGACTTGGTGTATACATTCCACACAGCATTTCGAATTCCTTCTTTTTTTGGACAAAACGTATCCTAAATTCAGGTAATTTTTTTGAAAAGATTTCTTTTCGACATATTTAGGTATTTTTTGATGAAATGTGACATTTACTGACCTGTAGATTCATCAAAATAATTCCCCAGCTTGACTGTAATTTGCTTGCTTCGAGAATCGACCGCGGTTAGATTCGCCAGTGAAATATAATCGTGCAGCAAGCGTTCTCCATTCTCCACCTCGCCCGATTCTACCAGCACACCTACTCCGGCTACCTCAGCATTAAACTCAGCCAGCAAGTCGACCATCCCCTGAATCGTGCCACCTGCCTTCATAAAATCATCCACGATGAGTACACGCGATTTCTCGCGCATCGCCCGTCTGGACAATGACATCGTATGCAGGCTCTTTTGTGACCCTGAGACGTAATTAATACTCACTGCCGAGCCCTCCGTTACCTGATGATCACGCCGTACGAGGACAACGGGCAAGTTCAGTTGTGCCCCGGTTGCATAGGCAAGCGGAATCCCTTTCGTTTCCACCGTCATGACTACATCAATCTGTCTGTTGGCAAATGCAGTAGCAAATATTTTACCAGCCTCATTCATCATCGCCGGTTGACCCAGCAAATCCGACAGATACAGATATCCTCCGGGTAAGATACGATCCGGCTGCTCCAGCTGTGCACACAGGTCATTCGCAAATGTAAGCGCATGCTGCTTGGACAGTCTTGGGATCAGCTTGACGCCTCCTGCCGCTCCCGCCAACGTCAGAAGCTCACCAATGCCTTCATCCTCAAATACTTCCTTGATAATGGCCAGGTCTTCGCTTATGGACGATTTTGCCGCCCCATAACGATCCGCAAAATGCGTAAGAGGCACCAGCGTATGCGGCCGTGACAGCAAAAATTGTGTCATTTCCACCAATCGTGAGCTTCTTTTAAGTTTTTTCACAACAATTCCTCGCGATCTATTCTTCTCCTGCCGCCCGCTTCGTACAGTAAAAGCACCGGCGGACTGGCCGGCTGCTGGCGGAATGTAAGTGATATAGTAAAATCCGAATATTTAATAGTAAATATATCATCTTCGTACGTATTTGTACAACAAATACCACTAAAATTAGAAATAAAAAACCATAATCAGGTCAGAAGTCGTACTGCGTACACATCCTTGCAGAATCCTCTGAGTCCGTTATAAATGCGCGGTACTTTGGCTTCCTTCGACACCAGCCCGAACACTGTAGGACCACTGCCTGACATTAGCACCCCATCCGCTCCTAATCGAATCATAGAGTTTTTAAGATGCTCCACCTCCGGGTACAGCTTGAGTGTGACATCCTCCAGTACATTCCCGAGCGCATTACATACATCGGTAAAAGAAGCGTTGCGGATCGCTTGCTCCATCTGCCGGGCAGACGGGTGATGCGTGATCTGATCCGCTTTAACGCGTCCGTACACTTCAGCCGTCGATACATTAATCGGCGGCTTCGCGAGAATGACCCAGCATTGGGGTGGATTCGGAAGTGGCCTAAGTAATTCCCCGCGTCCACTCGCTAAAGCCGTACCGCCTGTAATACAGAAGGGCACATCAGAACCAAGCTCAGCGCCCAGTACTCTTAATTCAGCATCCGAAATGCCAAGCTTCCACAGCTTGTTTAGCCCACGCAGCGCTGCCGCGGCATCACTGCTTCCGCCTGCTAACCCTGCGGCTACCGGGATATGCTTGTCCAAATGGATATGCACGCCCGTAGAGACATCATAACGTTCCTTAATCAGACGCGCGGCCTGAAAAGCCAGATTTTTCTCATCTAGCGGTATGTACCCGGCTTGGCTTGAAATGATAATGGTATCACGCGGTAACTCGGACATGGTCAAACGATCAGACAAATCGACCATGGTCATAATCATTTCAACCTCGTGATATCCGTCATCCCGTTTGCGTAATACATCAAGCATTAAATTGATTTTTGCCGGTGCTTTTTCGTATATTTTCAAGGCGTTCACCCACCTTCAACTTTTCCCTCAAGACAGCTTAACATATTATATCAGACTCAGCGTGTCAAGTCATGAGGTTCAAAAAAGCGGAGACCACCCGGTATAATACCGGAGATCCCCGCTTTTTCATCAGTACTACCGAAGCACTAACGATGGCTACGATTTGCGGGAAGCTGCCTGCTCTGCAAGCTGAATGGCCCGCTTCACCATATTGCCCGCATCCTTGGCTTTAATGCCTCCCCAGCCCTCTTCCTTGACCGTATCGTAAAATCCAAGATCCTTAGCCAGCTCATACTTAAGCTCTTCCGACATGACACCTCGTCTTCTCCGACTCATGCGTACGCCTCCTTCGGCAGTGGAATAAGGAAGATCATTCCCGCCTTAGTATGCGCAAAGACGCGATGCTTCATCCTGCCCCATATATACAAAACGGCCCCGTCATTTGGAATGACGAAGCCGCCGTTAAACCTGCAAAGCCGGTATAGATTACATAAAATCAATTAAGGTGTGTCAAAACATTCGACACTTGTATGGGAGTCGGGATCATAGACGGTAACTTCTACCGACTCGGTAAGAATGTCAGCATAGCTGTAGGAGACACGCTTGAACGTTTGTTGCTCCTGATCCAGCTTGACGATAAAAACAGAAGGGTACGTTTCTTCCAAGACACCAGTTCGTTCGACGGTCTTACGGCGTCCGCCGTTAGCCCGCAGCAAAATTTTTTGCCCTACATGTGCGTCGAGACTGCGTTTGATTTCCAACAGCGTATTTTTAGCCATTGCCTAACGACCACCTCTTTCCTTGTCCATTATAACGAATTTTAGAGACAATGTCAAATCAAGCTAAATATTATATCAACCCGAAAAATAAGTTGTCAATTTAATTTTTTGCGAACAGGAATATGCGTATAAAAATGCCAAAAAGCCCCTGTACACAGAGGCTTTTTATCCAGATAAATCCTATTTAACAGGTTCAAACCTTAGATTGCGGAAGGCGTTACTTTAAGAGTCGACAAATTTTCCAGCTTCGGCAAACCGATACGATAACTTCCCCGGGTTTCGATACCACCTACGCCACGGCTGCCACTAATCGTCTGATGAAACAAGTCGCCCATGTTCACTGTATCACGGATCGACGTAAAGGCAGCCTTGGCAGCCACATATACCGGGTCCAGCGCGTGAATCAGTATACGCCCTGGTGAGCTGGCAAAGTTCGCTCCTGCACGCAGCAGCGCTTCAAAATGGGACTGACACGCTCCCGCCACAATCGTCAATGAATCCAGATGACGTTCATATTGTCTCGCTACCTGGATCGCCGCCACAAAATTTTGCGAATTTTTATAGCTTTTCAGGCTATATAAATCATAAGGCTGTGGCTGCTTCAACACCCCGTCATGTCCGGTAATGACTACGATATCCGGGCGAATACGGGGAAGCAGACGATACAACGTGTCGGCCATAGCTGATTCGTGAACATGATGTCCCTCTGCAGGAACGCGAAGCTGCTCATATAAGCTGAGACATTTTTTCAAATAGCCGGGGTCCCCATCCAGATGAAGTACCTTGCCGGGCATTTCAAAATACGTCGACTCCACCGGATCACTCCACTCCCCGATCAAAGCCGCCTGACTGCGGGCTGCTTGCTTCTGTCGTGCCTGCTGCAACAGATTGAGAGACTCATCCGCCTTAATATGGGCCTGCCGTGTCTTCCCGCTAATCTGGTCTGCAGGCACCTTGACCAGATCGTTCACAGGGGAATCGGCAAGAAGCCGAAATTCCGTCCCTTTAATGATCGCTTTATCCCGCTGGATGTCCTCAACGCGAAACGTGACATCTCCGCCATACGATTTTCGAACGACCAAGTCTCCTAAAATCATCACACTGTATCACCCCTCCCATATCGTATGGGTGAATGCACAGTTTGGTTCCTTATCATGCTCAAGAGCTTATACAAACCAGCCACAACCGTGCAAAGCGCAACCAGAGACTCTCTGATTGCTGCTAAGCGATAGCTCGTACGTCAGGTCAGGAAATCCCGGCTTCCAGCAACACAGCGCTCAGACGCGCAAATTCCTCGATACTCAGCGTCTCGCCCCGACGGGAAGGCTCTATGCCTGCCTGAAGCAACAGCGGCTCCAGCGTGTCCCTGTTCTCTTTGGTAAAGAAGCGGCTTTTCAGGTTATTCGAAATGGTCTTGCGACGCTGGGCAAATGAAGCATGTACGACTTCGAAGAAATGCTGCTCGTCCACCACCTCTACCGGAGGCACTTCCCGCACACGCAAACGGATGACCGCCGATTCTACATTCGGCTGGGGAATAAATACCGTATTCGGTACGATGCAGACCAATTCGGGTTCGCTGTAATATTGCACTGCAATACTCAAGCTGCCGTAATCCTTCGTCCCAGGAGACGCTGCCATACGCTCAGCCACTTCCTTTTGAATCATGACGACAATATTCTCCAGAGGGAGCTTGTCCTCCAGCAGCCTCATCAGAATCGGTGTAGTGACGTAGTACGGCAGATTAGCGACGACGCTCACTTTACTGACCCCGGCAAAATCGGAAGCAAACACCTCTCGCAAATCCAGCTTCAGCACATCCCCATGGCGTACCTTCACATGCTCATAAGGGGCCAGCACCTCTTCGAGAATAGGCAAAAGCCGCTGGTCAATTTCGACAGCTGTAACTACCTTGGCCGATTGCGCCAGCTTCTCGGTCAAAGCGCCAATCCCCGGACCGATCTCCAGTGCGCCCTTCGTTTCGTCCAATCCCGCAGCATTCACGATCTTGTTCAGAATATTTTGATCAATCAGAAAGTTTTGTCCCAAGCTCTTCTTGAACGAAAACCCGTGCCGCTGAATAATTTCCTTCGTGCGCCGCGGTGTTGCTATATTTTGAATCCCTGTCATACGGATATCACATTCCTTCACTTTCAATTTGTGCCAGCGCACCGGCAAATTCCTCACGGCTGATCTGGAACACAGCGAGCCGTTTATGTAACTGCTTACCGTTACAGTAACCAATACCCAGCATATTACCCAAAGCCATACGTCGTGCAGCAGCATTCGGGTGGGTGATCAGCCCGGCGTCAATCAGGTCCGCCCAATCAATTAGCGGATCGGCCCCTTCCACCGTCGTATGCACCCGTGCCAGAGCATGTCTGATCGCTTCAGGCGAGGCATTCTCCACGCCAATATCCCCTTTGCGCGTCGCTTCTGCCTCTGGTATAAAGGCCTGCTTGCAGCCAGGCACCTTGGAGGCGATAATTTTGCGGATACGCTCCCCTGCATGATCGGGATCGGTCAAAATAATGACACCCCGCCGCTCCTGCGCCAGCGCAATTTTGCGCAGCGTCATTTTATTAATGGCTGAGCCGCCCGTTTCTATCGTATCCGCTTCGACAGCACGGCGAATAGCGACCGTATCATCCCGACCCTCTACCACGATCACTTCCTTGATCATTTGCGTTTCCCTCCACTGCTACACAGTCAGCTATATTCATCTTTCCCTGCTTTTGAAAACAAAATAAGAAGAGGGTATCCTCTTCTTAGCATGGCATAACTATGATGTTAATACTATCGCATTGCCCTAAACATATACAACACGTTTTTAGTTCATTTCAGGCTTCACGGGTCCAATCACATATACGGTTTTACCGTGCTTGCGACCAAACTGATTGGCTTGACTCAAACTCTCATAATACACATCGATTTTGTGGCCTTTAATTGCGCCACCGGTATCCTCCGCACGGCGGAAGCCCACCCCTTCAATATATACCCACCAGCCGATTGGAATCACACTCGGATCGACAGCGATGGTGCGTCCTTCCGTGACACGCGTGCCGGATGCGGTACGTGTACCGATACCTGGCTCCTGTGACGAATAGGCCGTCATGGAGACGTTTTGTAATACTTTGTTATATTTAAAATTCACACCTGCTTTACGGACAGCATTGTCCGAACTAACCCGTGTTGCCTTAACGGCATCTTCAGGACCGACAGAAGCAGCCAGAACGACCGGTTTTTTCTTCGTTCCTACCGCAATCACCTTATCCACACGATTCTGTGCGACTTCCTTGTTTACCAGCTGCTTGGATACCAATTTTCCGTCATGGTATACCTTTTGAACATGCTGGACCACAACACCCGTTTTACCGCTTTGGATGACCCGATTATCACCTTTATAGAGACTTGGATCGGCCGTTTTGATGACCTGATAAGGTACCTGTTGCTTCTGTTCAACCTGCTGTTTCTTCACACGGATGATTTTTATGTCCATGTTAGACGAAACAGAAGCATCCAGAGCAGGATAAACTTTATCATTTGACGATAATTTATAGCCCGAGGTGCGAATGGCACCCTCTACTGTATTTTCTGTTGTGTACAATTTTTTCGTCTCGTTGGCTAAGGATAATTTGACCTGATTGGCACGTTTGATGACTACGCGATCCCCATCCTGTACTGCTCCGTTCAGCGGCATCGAAACCGTATCATGCGGCTGAAGTGAAATCGAATGCTCTTTGAGCAAATCTTGGAGCTGGGATTGCCGGGTTTCTACCGCAGATGCCTTACCATCGATGACAAAAAAGACCTGTTTTTTAGATTCAGTGTACACCAGAATTGAAATCATAATCGTTAGTGCGATTAGAAAAATAGCAACCAAAGCAGCCTGGCGCACATTTTCTTGCTTCCAACGCAATACGTAAGACATGCTGGATGAGCGTGACTCATGGGTCTCCTCTTTTTGGAAAATGCCCATTTCCTCCGTCCTCCTTACATAGCCCGCCGTCTGGAGTAAGACATAGTTGAGATTGACGTGACTATAACAGATTTTCTACAAGACAAGCCCGTAATGCGACTGTCCTGCACCATGTACCCGTCTTCGCGGCATGCTGTCCTCCCCTGTTTAATCACAGTATGATGACAGATTTTCTTTTATTCACAACAAAAAAAGCCAGAAAAAGAGACTAGAGAGCTCTTTCGTGGCTTCCGGCATGTGCGAATATGCGGAAAAATCATGCACGAGATGGCTTCTCTCTTGTTACGCTTACGGGGTTAGCTGTCGGGTTCGGACGTAGAGAGACGCCCTAGCTTGGGTCAACCGCTCATGGCGGTCGCCTTCGCATTCACCCCGAAGACCCAGAAAGAAATCGAAATACGGCCCCTCCACCTGTTCAATCCCATCCGGGAAAAGAATTTCGGTCGAGCCGGCTGGACGGAAGAGACGTTCCCTTCTTGCCATACGCCGGACGTACTGTAAGCCATATCGGTTCCCCCGTTCCCTGTAAAAGGGACTCAGCGAGACTGGTTCATGAAATGAGCTGTTGATGTTTACACTCAAACAACAATTCACTGAAAAGATGATATCCTGTTTCTATGCATGTTGTAAAGCAGGTTTCAAGTACATTTTTTAAAATATTCGGTTAAAATATTGTAATATTCTCGAGTTTCCTGCAACAAATTCATGATTAGCTTCGTCTATCTCTTTATTTTGATCGATTCCTTCACTTTTTCACTTAATGTCAAATCGTTCCAAGGCATTTTGGGTCGTTATTGACACTAATTCCTCCACCGTAATTCCCTTGATTTGGGCAGCCGCCTCTGCGACCAGTCCCACGTGTGCGGACTCATTTCGCTTCCCGCGGAACGGATGGGGCGTTAGATAGGGAGCGTCCGTTTCAATGAGCAGACGGTCCAGCGGCACCTGTGCGAGTACCTCCTTTGGCTGCTTGGCATTTTTGAACGTTATGGGTCCGCCAAAAGAGAGGTGAAAGCCCATATCCAGCACCATTTTAGCCGTCTCCCAGCTTCCGGAAAAGGAATGCATGACTCCGCCAACCTCACTCGCCTTTTCTTCACGCAAAATCTTAACAATATCTTCATGCGCATCCCGGTTATGGATGACAATTGGCATGTGCAGCTCACGAGCCAGTCCAATCTGGTTGCGTAGCACCCGATGCTGTACATCCTTCGGTGATGTGTCCCAATAATAATCCAGACCAATCTCCCCGATCGCCACGACTTTCTTATGACTGCATAACGATGCAATCCATTCCAAATCCCCCTCCTGCATCGTAATCGCATCCTGTGGGTGCCATCCAATTGCCGCATAAATAAAATCATACGTCTCAGCCAATTTCATCGTGGATGGAATCGTCTCACGATTAAATCCGATATTAATCATGCGGGTTACTCCCGCTTCGACAGCACGTGCTATAACTTCTTCCCGATCTTCGTCAAATTGCGGCGCATCCAGATGGGTATGAGTGTCAAATAAATTCAAAATTCATGTCCCCTTATTTACTTTTATTGGCATATGTTTGTCTATTGTTTGACAAAATAATTCCTTATTTCGGCAGGAAGCTTGTCCTTTACCCCATCCAATTTGTTTTGGGGATAGTACATGTGATATTTACCCCGGTGAATACCGCTAATGGAGCGCACAATTTCCGATACTTCGGAAATTTCTCTCACTTCTCCTTTACGTCCAAGCAGTAAAATCTGGTTGTCCGTCGAGCCACCCTGCCGAAACACATCATAAGGAAGATCCGTCGGAAAATCAATTTCCAGATCATATTCGGGATGTAAACCAACCTGCTTCAGCGCTGTCCGAATGTCGTCAATGGTATCTGTATCCATATTTTCAATCTCTACATATTTATACAGCTTGCGATCCATAAAACGGGCGCTCAAATCGCTTAAAATCTCGTCCTTTTCCTGTTTCCACTGACTGAATACTGTCTGAATCAAAGACTCATCGAGCATCAAATATTGTTCCACCGTAAGCTCTCCCCGAAAGAGATCCGGCAACGGTTCCAGCAGAAAACTAAACTCATATCCGTTTCCAAACAGCTCCTTCGCCCGCTTGAAAATCTTACGCAATAAAATTTCCGAGCTGCGCGTCACAGGATGAAAATAAATTTGCCAATACATCTGATAGCGTGACATCAGATAATCCTCTACCGCATGCATACCTGACTCCTTCACTACAATTCTTCCATTATGAGGACGCAACAGCCGTAAAATACGATCCAGATCAATGGTGCCATAATTGACGCCTGTCGAGTGAGCATCCCGCAGCAGATAATCCATGCGATCCGCATCCAGTGGGCTTGTGATCAGGTTAACGACAATTGGCTTGTCATACGTTTTGGCAATGACCGCAGCCACCTTCGTTGGAAGCTCTTCATCGACTTGCTTCAGCACAGCGTTAATCTCTGTATTCCCCAATACAATCCGGCATGTCCAATCCTCGTGGTTCATATGAAAGGCTTCTTCTATGGAATGGGAAAACGGACCATGCCCCACATCGTGCAACAAAGCCGCACACAGCGCGACTAAACCTTCTTCCTTCGGCCAATCGGAAAATTCGCCGCGTTCAAATTGGGAAATAATACGCCGTGTAATCTCGTACACACCTAGCGAATGCGAAAAACGACTATGCTCCGCTCCATGAAACGTAAGATAAGATGTACCCAACTGCCGAATGCGGCGCAAGCGTTGGAACTCTGGAGTATTGATCAAACGCCATATCACTGTATCCTGAACATGGATATAGTTATGTACCGGGTCCTTAAAAACTTTTTCTTCACTAAGTGGCTGGTGCAAGATATCAGCTCCTTTAATATTCTGAATAATGGATTAAGATACAATAAAATCCTAAACGATCTCCTTCATTCGACATCGTTTGTCGTATTATGTCGAATTATAGATTTTCGACATTTCCAAATCGACAAATGGCTAAAATCATCAATAAAATAAGGTAATACACACACATCATGCTCTTTATTCAAAATATTTTTGCATAATCAAGCTGTTAGCAAATTTTTAAGGTTGACTGTTTTGGGAATCGTTGGTATAGTAAATATCAGAAAAGAGAAAAATTTGTCGAATCATGACACTTATATTATTTTAAAGGCGAGAGGAGCCTGATTTATTATGATGAAATCCACTGGTATTGTAAGAAAAGTTGACGAGCTCGGACGTGTTGTTATTCCAATTGAATTGCGCCGCACATTGGGTATTGGCGAAAAAGACGCTTTGGAAATTTATGTTGATGGCGAACGCATTATGCTCAAAAAATACGAGCCTGCTTGTATCTTCTGCGGCAACGCCGAGAACGTAATTTACTTTAAAGGGAAAATTGTTTGTCAAGATTGCATCTCAGAAATTCCAACACCTGTGACAAACTAAGATTTTTAGTATATAATAGACTCATAAGAGATTGTTAATTCTAACCTTTTTCATATACACTCCTTGTTGCCTTCCACGGTTTGAACCCAACCGTTGGAAGGCCCTTTTTTGTGTAAGGAAGTTTTTATAAAAGAGCGTTATATACATCCCTTTTGGAAATGGAGCGGTCGGTAGCTGTACGCTTCATAGCGTCCTTGCGTGTCAGCCCTTCTGTCTCATAATGCGCAACGTGGGCCTCCAATGATAAGGACTGCCACCATGCCTGTCGCTCCTCTTCCTCTTCTGCTTCGCTTTTCCCTTCAACTACCAGGCAATATTCACCAAGTGGTGGATGCTCCTCCAGTCTGGCAAGACATTGCTCCGCCGTTCCTCGTAACCATTCCTCATGCAGCTTGGTCAACTCACGTGCAAGCACCACTCTGCGTTCTCCCAGTGTTTCCTTCAATACCGTCAACGTCCGCACAATACGATGAGGGGATTCATAAAACAGGATCGTGCCGTGAGATACCTGAAATGACTGTAGCAGCCTCTCCAGATCTTTTTTCTCTCGTGGAGGGAATCCGGCAAATGTAAATCTTTCCGTATCCAGTCCAGAGGCAATCAAAGCTGACAATGCTGCGTTCGCCCCGGGAATGGGAATAACGCTAACATCCGCCTCTAGCGCCAGCTTGACCAGATCCGAACCCGGGTCCGAAATGGCCGGCAGACCTGCATCGCTAACCAGTGCCAAATTTTTTCCTTCTATTATATAACGTATCAACTCAGGCCCACTGGCAGCTTTATTATGTTCATGATAGCTGAATAGCATTTCCGGCGTGATATCAAAATGTGTGAGCAGTTTGCGCGTCTGCCTCGTATCCTCTGCTGCTATAATACTGCACGATTTTAAGGTGTTAATCGCCCTAAAGGTCATATCGTCCAGATTACCAATCGGTGTCGCAACGAGATACAGCTTGCCCCGTTCCTCTCCGCCGGTTATAAAACTTTTTTGCACCGCTGCCTTCACTATAAATCCCCCTTGCTTACTTCTCCATAGATATCCCTTATTTCCTGAGTATAATTCCCATTCTCCTGATATACAATGAGCGGCGGCAACAGACGAACCTCCGGCTTACCATCACATAGCGCCTCGATGAGCACCATATTCGCCTCCATATGAGCCCGTGGGTGGACAAACCGAATCCGTTTCGGCTCCAGTCTGTTGGCACGCATCAGGGTTATAATCTCACCTAGCCGCTGCGGACGATGAACCATGGATACTTTGCCACCGTTACGGACAAGCCGGGTACATGCCTGAATGACCTCCTCCAGCGTACAATGCACCTCATGACGTGCAATCGCTTGATGAGGGTTTAGCTTAATATCGCTACCGTTTAGCGGCATATAGGGGGGATTTACCGTAATTGCATCATATACACCATGTCCCGTGATTTGAACCAACTCACGTAGATCGCCTTCCCGAATCTGAATCGCTGCCTCCAATCCGTTCAGGCTGACGCTGCGTCTAGCCATATCTGCCAAGCGCGGTTGAATTTCAATTCCTTCGATAGCAGCTTTGGTTCGTGTCGTTAGCAGCAGGGGAACAACCCCATTACCTGTACATAGATCCAAAATCTTCCCACGCTGCGGTATACCGGCAAACCGTGCTAGCAAAACCGCGTCCATGGAGAAGCTGAACACCTCATCACTTTGGATAATACGCAAATTATGTGACAATAGATCATCAATTCGTTCAGACTTCTGTTCATTTTCGTACATAGCGCTCTCCCATCTTTTTACCCCAAATCGTTCTAAACCCATACTTCCTTACAAAAAAAGCCGTAGGCACCTTGCTCCTACGGCTTTTTTTTATTTATTCAAAAATGACAGACAGAAAAGGCAATCGCCTTCCGTTCGCAAATGTCCGTAATACACGTTGCATATATGAAATCCTTCATGATACAGCCTTGCCAGATTGTCGTGGCCTTCGCCCACAACCTCACCCGTTTCCTCTTCATCCTTAATGACAATCGGAGGAGAAAGTTTCGGCCTTTTTGCCGCCTTTTCTTCTCTGGAGGTTTCACGTTTGAGTATCTTTCGCACCTGTTCGTTTTCAATCGTTAGTCGTTGATTTTCCTCCAGCAGTTCTTTAACTGCCAGCTTCAATTCACCCAGATCACTATGCAACTGTCCCATTTGGGTTTCCATTTCGTGAATACGCGCAAAAACATTTAATTTATCCAAGTTTCCACCCCGAAGCAACCTAATGGTTTACTTGACGACTACATCGTCCATTGGAAGTTCCTTGACCTTGCTAATCTCAAACAGTTGAACATGTACTGTGCGATGTCCAGCATTTACGCCTACGACCTTGCCTTCTCCGAGAGAGGTGACGACCATCTTGCCAACCTGCGGCAATTCTTCCTTCATGCTCTCGTAGTTATCATGTTCGAACTTGAGACAACACATCAATCTTCCACACAACCCGGAAATCTTCGTCGGATTCAGCGACAAGCTCTGATCCTTCGCCATCTTAATGGATACCGGTTCAAAATCTCCCAGCCACGAAGAGCAACACAGAATACGTCCGCAAGGACCGATCCCGCCCAGCATTTTAGCCTCGTCCCGTACTCCGATCTGCCGCAGCTCAATCCGTGTACGAAAAATACTGGCTAAATCCTTTACAAGCTCCCGAAAATCCACACGGCCCTCTGCCGTAAAATAAAAAATGATCTTATTGCGGTCAAATGTAAATTCCACGTCTACCAGCTTCATTTTAAGGCCATGGTCTTTGATTTTATTTAAACACGTACCAAATGCATCCTTGGCCGCCAGTTTATTCTCTTCTACAACAAGAGCGTCATCATCTCCGGCAATACGGATGACTTTCTTTAAGGGCAGGACAACGTCCGAATCATTGACTTCTTTTTTGCCCACCACAACCTTGCCATATTCGATACCGCGCGCGGTTTCTACAATAACGCAGTTTTCTTTCTCCACCGGAAGGTCCAGCGGATCAAAATAATAAGTCTTGCCCGCCTTCTTGAAACGGACACCCACTACACTATACAAAAATTAACCCCCTTGTATGCCACTAAACCTCATTTGAAGCCGACATGTTACGAATGGCCGCAATTGAAGTCTCACTGTCGCACAAACCGGGAACCTGGCGTCGCGGATTGTGCAGAGTGGAACAAGCGCGCCTTCCTGTTAGCCGGTGATGGAACCGCTTGTATCGGACAACCCAATCAAAAGCTGCTCTACACACAATTGACCATTGACGTGAAAACGGAGCTTCTTCCTGCAATTCGCGGCCAAATCCATATAAGAGACCCATTGTTCCGTGCTGCGGGTGATTGCCAATTTGGAGACGGACTCCAAATGATCTATGAAAACAATGCTTTCGTGCCTTCCGTAACGGAAATGAAGCATATCCTTGAACCACAAATGAAACAGATGAAACAGAATATCCAGGTGTTCAGAAAGTCCAGTTTTAAAAATCTTCTGTTGAGCGAGAATAATGGACGAGCTTCCCCGGCTCATGGACTCCTTCACTAATTGTAACACTACGTTTCTAATTTCTGCAAACCAATTCTGCTGGAGAATTTCTCTACATGATTCCAGTCCCGAGGCAATATGAACCGCCGACCGAACAAGTCCGGCCGTATAGCCTTCCCCGATTAAGGCCTGCATCATCACTTCAGGCTGTAAAGCATGAAAAGGAACCTGCTGCGTCCGTGATTGAATCGTAGGCAGCAATGCCTGTCCATTTTCGGAAATGAGTATACCCACCACTGGAACCTGAGGCTCCTCCAGAAACTTAAGCAGGCTGTTTGCAGCTTGCACTGTCATGGTATCCGCCTGCTGGATAATATATACCTTCGGATTGGAGCTTTCCGATTTGTAAGAGAATATGCGCTGAAGTCCGCGAATCTGGTCAATTTTAATTGTAGCTCCATCCGGCTCTACGATAAACAGATCCGGGTGATTTCCATGCTCTACCTTACGACAGGACAGACATTCGCCACATGCATCATCCGTCATTCGCTCACAAAATAATGCCTTGGCAAAGGTCTGCGCCATCTTCATCTGTCCGCTTCCCGGCGGCCCGCTAAATACATAGGCATGGTTGACCGTCTCATTCCGAAGTGCGCTTTGCAGCATTTTTTTAGCTATATCCTGACCCATTATCTTTTGGAAAGACATATTTCCTCACCTATTCTGCTGCTATTTTTCCATATCTCCAACCATTGCCTACATGAATATAGTCAAAAATAATCTGCCAGCATCATCAGCAAGCAGATTATTCCTTCGTGGCGACAGCCCGTTTGTATTCGTTTATGAAAGGGTCTACATTTAAAACGAGAGATTAATCAGCAGCCCTCTAATTTCACCGACTCCTTGCAAAAGCTCAATCTTGCCTTGCTCGGTTTCGAGCAGATCATCTGCCATCTTGAGCAACAGCTCATCCACTTCATCAATCAGCTTATACCGCTTGCTGCGTCCCCGGCGATCCCAGCCCTTTGTGTCCTTCATCGACACGCCACGCCGAACCGTATCCTCCAGGAAGCGTTTCACCAGCATCTTATAAGCCTTCAGCTCACGAATCGTCATCGAGCGCGCCAGACGGTCTCCCTGCATCTGAATTTCTTTGAAGCGACGGTTCAGTTCTTCATGCGAAGCCCGCTCCCCATTTTGCTGCATAACATCGGAAAAGCTCTTAGGCTGAATCGGCTTCGTATTCATTTCATTGGTAGACAACGTACTCTGTAAAGGGCGATAGCCCGGATTTATTTTCATATAAACCTGCTTTCCCCCCGAATACTTCCGCTTTTCCCTTTAATGAACAGCTCAACATGGAACTGGGGGAACATAGCGGCTTTCCAGGGACTGCGCCTTGGCGCTACCGTTATAGTGGATCTGTTCCTCATTCCCATGATACGGGCAAGAAACAGGCAATTCCTCTATCATATCGGCAGAATAGGTCCTTTTGTGTAGATTCAGAAGTGCTCAAAACGGTCTACAGGCATCACGAACACCGTCGCTCCACCCACCTGTACTTCAACAGGCAAAGGCAGATAGGAGTCCGTTGTCCCGCTCATAGGGGTAACGGGTGTGACCAGCTGTTCACGTACCTTGCAACTGCTGCGAATGACATTCATCAACGAGCCCACCTGATTGTCATCGACACCGATCATAAACGTCGTATTCCCTGCTCGCAAAAATCCGCCTGTACTCGCCAGCTTGGTAGCACGGAAATTAGCTTTCACCAGTCCGCTGGATAATCTGTTACTATCCTTATCCTGCACAATCGCAATAATCAGCTTCATCCTGTATTCCTCCTTCAAGCCATATTAGGAACAAGCTAGTCCCTAGCTCAATTTTACCGTATATCCTTCGACAATTACATGCTAAAGTTTTGAATAAACCGCTTTTTCAGCAAATCCTTCAATACTTGCTCTACCTGCTCCGTTGCGGGAGATGCATCGACAATCGTAATTCGCTCCGGAAATTTGCGGGCAAGCTCCAGATACGCCTCTCGTACTTTGTGGTGAAAAGATATACTCTCCATATCGAGGCGATCCATTCCCTCTCCCCGGGACGCATGAATTCTGGCCAATCCCAATTCAGGTTCGATATCCAGATAAAATGTAGCATCCGGTTCCCAATCATCCACCGCAAAACGATTAATCGAAGCCACTTCCTCCATACCGATCCCTCTCGCAAACCCTTGATAGACCAAGCTGCTATCCACAAAACGATCACATAATACGATAGCTCCCTTTTCAATAGCCGGCTTTACCTTCTCTACCAGATGCTGGCGCCTGGCCGCCGCATACAGAAGCGCCTCTGTCCGGGCATCCATACTGGTATGGGCAGGGTCCAAAATGATAGAGCGGATCTTTTCCGAAATTTCGATCCCGCCTGGTTCTCTCGTCGTGACAACTGGATAGCCTTCTTCCTCCATAAACTTGGCCAGCCGTTGAATCATCGTTGTTTTACCGGAGCCGTCTCCCCCCTCCAGCGTAATAAAAATTCCTTTGCGATTCATGCCATTCCCTGCTTTCCAGCCTGAAAAATAAGAGTCACCTACAGGCTCATTTGCTTCTCTTATTCAGTCTTCTTTATTGGTTAAGTCTCCAACATCTAATCTTTATTTTAAACGGAATACCCGAATTGTAAGCAACCTTTCATCTGCTGCCCCTTGCCATTTGGCTCCCAAATCCCGGAGACGTCTCATTCGTTGAGCAATCGGTTCCGTAATCATTTCTCCTGCGTATAGCAGTGGAATACCTGGAGGATACGGGATAATCATTTCCGCAGCCACCCTGCCAGCGGAGTCCTCCACAGATACTACCTCCATCTGATTCGATTGAACTGGTTGAAGTCCAAACTGCACCGGAATAGAGTAAACTGTAGGAATATCATTGTTCCACGTGGAAAAATCCAAATCTGGTCCACATTGCTCCTTCTGCATGGAACCCGGCCCACCAGCCGTCCCCTTAAACCGTATATCATTATTTATATGCACAAGAGCCTGCAACAGGTGATTAGTATCTCTAATCGTGGAGCCTAACGTAAACAATAAAACAACATGTTTTTCGTCACTCATCTCCGGAATACAGCCATACACTTCCAACTCATGCTTTAAGCCAAAGCCATCCAATACACCAAATGCATCGTACAGCACCATTTTAAAAGGGTCATGGGTCGAATAGCCGTCCACCTTCTCTCCATCCCTCTCCAAGCGCTCTGTAATGCCCTCTTGGGCCTCATTCCCCTGAGGCGCTTGCTCAATAGGCTCAACGAGAAGAAAGCGTGGAAGCTGCTTCAGACCTTTTCTAAAAGCATCTGCTGCCGCCAAGCCTTCCGTAAAGGCATTCGCCCCATGAACCGCAATATGCCGCCTTGCCAAATCAAGCGAAGCCATGAGCGGGTACGAAGGGCTGGAGCTTTGCACCATTGCCAGTCGCTGACGAAGCAGCTCCCGGTTGATCCGTCCCCCCTGCACGTGTAGCATGGCTCCCATCGTCATGGCTGGTAGCATCTTATGTGTCGATTGGACGACCACATCAGCCCCACAGGACAAAGCAGAAGCCGGCAAACGGGGATGCAGCCCGTAATGGGCACCATGCGCCTCATCCACCAACAAGGGCACATGGGCCGCATGACAGGCTTTAGCCGTTGCTGTCAGATCATAACCCATCCCATAGTAGTTAGGCAGCGTAATCAATACCCCTTTGGCGGAAGGATAGGCTTTTAATGCGGTCTGTATCGTATCCGTCGATGGAGCAACCGCAAGCCCGCTGGTCGTATCTATTTTCGGCTCCAGAAATACCGCAGCAGCCCCAGACAGCATAAGACCATTCAGGACTGACTTGTGTACGTTTCTCTGTACCAGCAGTAAATCCCCCGGTTTCGTACACACGGTCAAAATCATTGCCAAATTACCGACTGTACTTCCTCCAATCAGCCAAAAGCTGTCCTCTGCACCAAAGCACATCGCCGCCAGCTCCTGGCCCTCACGGATCACATCCTCAGGGTGATGCAAATCGTCCAGTCCGGTAATTTCGGTCGCATCAATAGACATTACTTCTTTCAAGAGAGATGCAATATCTTCATTTTCATATACTTGTCCATTTTTGTGGCCAGGCACATGATAAGAAGCATTGCCTTGAGCCCGGTAACGTAATAGAGCTTCCATTAATGGTGCGTGTGAAGCCTTTTTCCCCATCATTCTGCAATCCTTCCGAAACAAAGCTTTATATCTACCCTATTTTATCGTAAAATCAAGCGGAATCCTACTTTTACTCACAGAAAAAAAAGCCCGTACCGACAGGCCCTGGAATACTAACCCTTTAAAGACTAGCTGACAAAGGATATTATGCATTTTTCTGTACCCAAATTTGCTTTAGTTGATCAATAAAAAAATGATATTTGGCGTCTGTCGCATCCGTGCGCACCATTTCAGCCTCACACGCATCGCAGATAAACTCGGAAACGATAAAGATGCCTTCATGCTTGTGTTGTCCGCATATAATGCAGCGGTGGCCGCCTTGATCATGCATATCCATCCCACCCTTGTTTCTTTTACTATTAGTATGGGCACTTTCTACTATTTTAAACCTTTTCATAGCCCAGCTCGACGATATACTCTATATATATTCCATGTGAGCCCTTATGGTGTTTGTACCCACATGTTTAAAAAACAGCCGTCTATGCCGATATAATAAGAAAAGCTCCTACATATGGATACCCTTTCATTGGAGCCGTTTCATACTTCATTCGTAATAGCTTTTCCCTGTAAGTATAGAATAGGTTGGCTCACACTAGAAGCCGATCATTCTATAGCCTTACCCAAGCAATTTAGTGCTTGTCAGAGCCGCATGAGCGCAGCACCGTCCCTTTTTCCGGGGTGGGCGGTCGAGAAGCCATTTGTGATGCAGTAGATTAATGAAAGGACTGTTTGCATGACAGAGGAAACCGGAACCAAAGCTACCTACTATCACTACAAGCTCATTAAAAAAATCAGTATTCCGCGTCAGCTGATATGGAGTCACATCTCGTTGCCTGTTATTATGCTTCTTTTCCTGCTTCTTGCCTTTTCATGGACTAGCCTGTTTTTGTTTGTTCTAGCTTTCTTCCTGACCTTATGGGTACACTTCGTGATCTCCCGATCTGTACTGTTCATAAGCAAAACATCCTTCCGCAAGCGTTGGGCATTTCACCGCAAGCTGCCGTGGCTGGGTTATATGACAGATCAGTACATAGGCTACGGCCTCTTTCGCCGTGTGCATATACATACACTATGGATCGGCATCTGCTTGTTCGCTGTATTCATTCTCTGGTCTCCGCCAGCCTTTACTGTATCCTTGCTCTTTTGGCATCTGTGGCTTATTGCACCGCGCCTATACATCCTGAGCCGTCTCACAGGCGAAAGGAAAGATGGCATGTTGAAGTTCACCGATGAAGATGCCTCATATTATCAGCAGTAGGCTAGCCATTCATCTATCCATATAGATAGAAGCTTATACCTGATCTGGCATATCTCCCATCTCCCATAAGCTAGAACCCCATATCAAAAAAGGAGCAGCCCTATAAGGTTGTTCCTTTTTATTCCCCTCACCATTCCACACTACCATCTTTAACACTCTAATATACCAATCAATATAAAAAAGGAAGCCCCATCTACTTAACAGCAGTTTTGAGTGCTTCCTTATATCCAGCTTTATCGTTCATTATACACAGCATCTTATCTGCTACATTTGAGGTCGCTTGTGACTTACCTAAAACAGCCCTATATCCGCAGCCCTCTGTATCCAGGCCGAGAACAGTGAATTACTAATTAAGATCTACACTTTTGCTTTTCGCAGCAGCTTTACCATCCTTCGGGACCAATACAGTAAAAGAACCATCATGCACAGACAAGTGCACCATAAGCTTATTTTTCAGAAATACTTTTTGATTATAAGTCGATAGATTCGGTTCTTCCGTCCAGCCCCAGGCTGCAATTTCCTCCAGATAGGGAGCAGGCAAGCTATCACTTTCCTTCAAAGCCGGTAATGCATAGCGTACATAGTCCATGTCTGAGTTACTGCTAGCCCGATCAGTTTTACTCGCTTCTTTAGGGACAGGAAACGTTTTTTCGTTCGCTGCACCCTCAAACGATGTCCAAGAAGGCTCCTCTGTCCCGCACCCGGTAAGGATCGCGACAGCGACACTGAATAGCACTAATAGAGCAAGCCATTTATTTCGCCGCATGATCTTCCCTCCTTACCAGCTTGATTCACTATACAAACCCAATTCAAGAATTTGCATAATTCTGCAAGAATGCAGCGTGTGTATATGGGATTCAGTACCTATATTATACCGGGTTTCCAATAACATTCCGTAACAAAAATGTTACCTTCCTTTTGTAAGAGTATTTTTAAAATATACATACGCAAAAAAGGACCACAATCTCA
>NZ_JBITPI010000020.1:0-97672 GCF_050467745.1 Paenibacillus sp. NRS-1781 | reverse complement strand
ATCCAGTAGAGCGAAGAGCCTCTTTTTGTACAGGCATAAAGATGTAGTTTACTTATAACAATTAGGAATTGAGAAGGTTTTCTATGAATTTGAATAATGATATCATGTCATAACGAACTTGAACCGAGGTAAATTATGACAACCATTAAAGTGACACCGGAACAACTGATGTCTGTCTCCAATCAATTTGAGCTTGCACAGAAAACGCGACTCAGATGAATAATCAATTGACACAGCGCGGATAAATTCAGATTAGCGGATATGATGGAAGCGGGGAATATAGATGCAAGCTGCTTACCGCCTCCATCTAATTCATGTGCCGTTCCCGCTCCAGATACACGAAATGCGTTCCAGAAATCGGCGGATAGTTTGGCCGAGCTGGGGAATGCGTTTATGGAGGCTGCTGAGGACAGGTATGAAAAACGTTACGATGGCGTGGGCAGTTTTTTGGATTATTGGACGTTTGGTATTCCAAAAGGAATGTATCAGGGCTATATGGAACGTGCAGCTAAACAAGGGGATTCTTTTAATGATTTATTGAATTTCGGTACATGTGGCATAACAGGAACCATCCAGGGGGCGTTTGCTCCTACCAATGCCTAGTCGACGGAACATTGGGCCAATATGATTGGTGTAGCCGGGATGACCGGGGGAGTCAGTTCATTAATTAAGCCTAAAGTTGGATTGGGTACAACGGTTAAGTATGAAGGGGCAGTTGACCTACCGCAAATATCTTCGGATGGTTTACGTAATGAGTTGCCGCTCACTGATCTACAGAAAATAGAAATTATTCAGTATACTAAATCGTTAGATTTTCCCGAAGATAATATAATAATGAGTAGAACTGGTTTTTATGATGATTGGAATACAGGTATGATGTACGATAGATTTATTGTAAATACGGATGTATTACCAGCAGAAAATTCAGGAATTGGAACCTTGAGTGCTAATTCACATGTTTCAGCCAAGGCAACGATTGCCCATGAAATTGTGGGTCATTATGAGGCTTATAAGGCAGGAAGAGCATTTGATTTATATGATGTTACTACAGATACATTTAAGAGAAATTTTGCACTGGATGAAGCTCAAGCTAGTATAAGAGCAGCAAGATTTGCACCTGATTTAACATCCATAGAAAGAATGACACTACTGTGAGATGCTATTACCAGATTAAAAAGTGCCAATCTACGTATACGTGATGTAAAGGGTGACTCTTGATGCCCAAAATGAAGGCACAATTATAATGGGAACTAGTAAAGAATTAGATCATTTAACTCATCCAGAGATAAAAAAGATCATTGGTAATCAAATTCTCATCAAAAACACAGATCAAAATGAGATGGTTTTACGTGTTAGTTCTGTTCAAATTTCAACTTCAATGGCTGAAAGGAAAAATATTGGTATATGTATTGGTAAATTAGAATCCTCTAATCTTATTCAAGCAGGGGCAACTGTGTATAGATTGGAAGACAGATGAGTTTGAATTTTATTTTCATCGTATGGAGATCATAAAATAGAACTACTCAATTTATCTAAAGAAGAAATACGAGAGGGAAAAATAAGTGATGATCAATTGGTGGAATGTTTGGATATCCAGCATAATCAGGTACAGTGGAATGCTATAAGTCAGATCGATAAAAAAAGCTGTGTAATGCAAAATAATCGAAAAATTGAGATATATTAGCCAGTTCAGAGATCCCAAGATAAACAAGCTTTTGTTGAAAGGATTTCAGAGGGGATAAGTTAACATTTATGCGAAAAGCCCATTGGTGGGCTTCTCTTTTTATATAGGTGTACGCAATCATGAAAGCCGTTCTCTACCGACTCTCCGCGGCACCGTAGTCGTGTCCACCAGCATGGATCGGGCGCAAAGGGGGCAAGCTAAGCAAGCAATCAAGTGGATTTTTGAAAATGAACTGCTTATTTTGACAACACAATATTATGATGATGAGAGGGGTGTTTCTTGATGACAAATAGTAGAATGAATCCTAAGGTTGATGAATATTTAAGTAAAGCTAAAAAGTGGAAGGAAGAATTTGAAAAATTGAGAATGATCATTCTTGACTGTCAGCTGACCGAAGAATTGAAGTGGGGTGTTCCTTGTTACACCTCTCAGAAGAGGAACATAGTTTTAATACATGGATTTAAGGAATACTGTGCGCTTCTGTTTTTCAAAGGTGCCTTGTTACATGATGTCCATGGTGTTCTAATCCAACAAACGGAGAATGTACAGGCGGGGCGCCAGATTCGGTTCACCAATGTTCAAGAAATAGTTGCAATGGAAACCATCTTGAAGCCTATATTTATGAAGCCATTGAAGTTGAAAAAACCGGTTTGAAAGTGGATTTAAAAAAGAATACAGAATTCATAATTCCTGAAGAATTTCAAAATAAATTTGATGAAATCCCTGCCTTGAAAACTGCTTTTGAAGCATTGACGCCCGGACGGCAAAGAGCATACATTCTTTATTTTTCTGAACCCAAACAATCCAAAACTCGAGAGTCAAGGGTTGAAAAATATATGCAGCAAATTCTCAATGGAAAGGGATTAAATGATAGAACATAGCTCGGGACTATCAAGAAAAATATAAGTTATATGTAGTAATCTGAACTTGCTCCTCAATTATAAAAAGGGTGGGCTTTTTTCGCGTGTCAGCATCTTGTGCGAAAATATTTCATACCTAATAAAAGAGGAACCCTAAGCTGATAAAGATCTTATCAGTCCAGAGTTCCTCTTTTTAAAATCAATTCAATGCTGCTTTTGAGGAGAGTGTAATTCCTCCAGTGCTTCCTTCAGTGAAGGATATTTAAACTGAAATCCGTGCTCCAGCGCCTTGCGCGGGATTACTTTTTGACCATCCAATACAAGGGTACTCATCTCTCCGACTAGCTTTTGTACGAGAACGCCGGGAACGGGAAACCAGTGTGGGCGATGATATACCTCAGCCACGGTTCTACCAAACTGGTCGTTTGTCAACGGATGTGGTGATGAAGCGTTCACAGCCCCGGTGATATCCGGCGTATGGATGCAGTGGGTGATCAGGTGGACGATATCCTTAATATGAATCCAGCTCATCCATTGATGGCCGTTGCCTATTTTACCGCCGAATCCGAAGCTGTAAGGCAGCTTCATCAGTGGAAATGCTCCGCGTTTGCTGTCCAGCACAAGGCTGATACGCAGCTTGATTAACCGAGCTTCGGAAGGATAAGCGTTGGCGGCTTCTTCCCACTGCTCGACCACTTGAGACAGAAAGTCTTCCGAACGGCGCGGGCTGGTTTCATCGAACGTTTCAGTAAGAGATGTGCCGTAGGCGGCGACAGCCGAAGCCTGAATGATGACTTCCGGCTTTTTTTGCAGAGCATTTAGCGCTTGGGCCAATTTGGCAACAGGCAACAGGCGTGATTGGAGAATTCTTTGTCTGGACTTGTCCGTCCAGCGCTGATTCAGTGTTTCGCCTGCCAAATTAACGGCCACATCTGTGCCCTCTAATGCTTCCGGCTTTTGTTTCAGTTCGTTCCAGCTCATATATTGCAAGCGTGGGCTCGCTTCGTGACCTGCCATGGGTTTACGGGTGATTACCTTCACCGTATGCCCGTCGTTGAGCAGGCTTTTGGTCAGCGCACACCCTACTAATCCAGTACCTCCGCATATGACGATGTTCATGGAGTTCGACTCTCCTTCCGATTCGCAAAAAAATATGTATGTTATAGAATATAACCCTTTTCAAGAAAAAAACCTCATTCGAATGTACCTGTATATGCTAAAGGATGTCAATCCATGCTTTCATTTACCTCGTTTCCCTTCGTGTAATCCTGATTTGTGTGTGCACTACCATAAAAGCCATGTTGTTTGATTTCAATAATCACGTTAAAATGATTAAATCAAAATAAGATAAGCATAACAGAATAACAAGGATAAGGGGATGAAACCGAATCATGCTGAAAATTGGTTCTCATGTGTCCTTTTCGGACAAGGGTCTGCTCAGCGCTACAAAAGAAGCGTCTTCATACGGGTCCAGCTCGTTCATGATATACACGGGGGCACCGCAAAACACGCGTCGTAAGCCGATGGAATCCATGTATCTGGAGGAAGGCAAGCAGTTGATGGCTGAAAAAGGGATGGATGATATCGTGGTGCATGCCCCATATATTATCAATCTCGGCTCTTACAAGGAAAATACCTATGAGCTGGCAGTTAGCTTTCTTCAGGAGGAAATTCGTCGCACCCATGCGATTGGCGTGAAAAATATTGTGCTTCATCCGGGCGCTTTTACCGATAAGGATGCAGAGTACGGCATTCAGCGTATTGCTGATGGCTTGAACGAGGTACTGCACGGTGTGAGGGAGACGAATGTTAACATTGCGCTGGAAACGATGGCAGGCAAAGGCACCGAAATGGGACGTAGCTTCGAGGAAATTGCCTCCATTATAGATAAAGTAGAGCATAACGAGCGTCTTACTGTCTGTATGGATACCTGTCACATTCACGATGCGGGCTATGATATTGTGAATGATCTGGACGGTGTGCTGGAGCAATTTGATCGTATTGTCGGGCTGGATCGCATCGCAGTCGTTCACGTCAATGACAGTAAAAATCCGGTTGGCGCTCATAAAGATCGTCATACTCCGATTGGATCGGGCTGGATTGGCTATCAGACCATTCATAATGTGGTGCATCATGAAGCACTTCAAGGACGTCCATTTATTTTGGAAACGCCATGGATCGGAAAGGAAGCCAAAACTCAGCGTCCCATGTATGAGGTTGAAATCGCTTTGCTTCGCGGGAATGTGAAGGAGCGTTTTGGTGATGAATTTTTGGGTCAGGTAGAGCAATTGAATTCATTTTTCAAAAAGCAGGATGTGGATGTGCGAAAATTTGTGCTAGACACCTGGACGCTGCTGAAAAATGATGCCAAAGCGAAAAAGGCCGATCCGCGCGAGCCGCTGGAGCGTCTGTATGACATGATAACGGAAGCAGCACTGTTTCCAGAGTTGACCGAAGAACATATTAATCATCGTCTGATTGCCTGGTTTGCCAGCAGTCATTTGCCAGTGACGGTATAAGCCAAGGAGGATTTGTAGCCACATGGAACTTCACGTAAAACATCAGCCAAACAGTACTCAATCTGTGCATGAAAACCGTGCGCGTATGCTCGTATCCTGTCCTGATGGCCCGGGTATTGTAGCGGCCGTGTCTCGCTTTTTGTACGAGCATGGCGCCAATATTGTTCAATCTGATCAATACACGATGGACCCGTCCGGCGGTATGTTTTTTATGCGGGTTGAATTTGATCTGCCATACTTGAGTGAAGCCCAGCCCCAACTGGAGCAGGATTTTGCCGCGGTTGCAGAACAATTCCGGATGGAGTGGACGATTTCAGCGGTCAGCCGCAAGAAAAAGCTCGCTATTTTCGTTTCCAAAGAAGATCATTGTCTGGTGGAGCTATTGTGGCAATGGCAGGCAGGGGATCTGGACGCGGATATTTCTCTGGTGGTCAGCAATCATCCGGATATGAAGGAGTACGTGGAATCGTTCGGCATTCCGTATCACCATATTCCGGTGACCGCCGATACCAAACCGGAGGCAGAACGCCGTCAACTGGAGGTTATTGGTGAGGATATCGACGTCATTATTTTGGCCAGGTACATGCAGATTATTTCACCCAAGTTTATTGAGCATTATCGCAACCGGATCATTAATATTCATCATTCGTTCCTGCCTGCATTCGTGGGTGGGAAGCCATATGCCCAAGCCTATAATCGCGGTGTGAAAATTATTGGCGCTACCGCGCATTATGTAACTGAGGAACTGGACGGTGGCCCGATCATCGAGCAGGATGTGCAGCGGGTAAGCCACGGTGATGATGTCAATGAGTTAAAACGGATCGGTCGCACCATTGAGCGGGTCGTTTTGGCAAGAGCCGTGAAGTGGCATGCGGAGAACCGAATTTTGGTTCATGAAAATAAAACGGTCGTTTTCAACTGATTTTATATTTTTTAAAATGTAAAAGTTCATACTTCTTACAAGCAAAGCCCGTCGAAATGACGGGTTTTTTGCTTTTTTTCTATGGAAAACGGGTGTCAAAACCGGACAAAATACGTTATTTTTCGCGATTCTATGATTTTTTAAATGAGTTTAATACTTTGCGGGTATATTTAAATGAGGACCTGGTACGATTTTTCGACAACCATCTGTATAAACGATCTGGCAAACCTGCACGGCAAATGGTACAATATTTAAGGATGTATAAGTCATATTGAAACATTCAAGCAGATTTACTCACTTCAATGGGCGTCGTTTCTATATCGGACGGCGGTATTGGAGAGCATGACCGAATGCAATTGGCATACTTTTTACAATATGAGGAGGCAAACCATGACCGACCAGAATCAAGCGATTCAAAAGGATGAAAACTCCACGATCGACAATTTGTCCATTACGACAATCCGTACGCTGGCAATTGATGCCATCGAGAAAGCAAACTCAGGACATCCCGGCATGCCGATGGGTTCCGCGCCGATGGGCTACCAACTTTTTGCTAAAACGATGAATCATAACCCGAACCACCCTACATGGATTAACCGTGACCGTTTTGTACTGTCCGCAGGACACGGCTCTATGCTGCTGTACAGCCTGCTGCACCTGAGCGGCTATGATCTGCCTATGGAAGAACTGAAACAATTCCGCCAATGGGGCAGCCTTACACCAGGTCATCCTGAGTTTGGACATACCGCTGGTGTAGACGCTACGACCGGACCTCTGGGACAAGGTGTAGCTATGGCCGTTGGTATGGCAATGGCTGAAGCTCAACTGGGCGCAACCTATAATAAAGATCAATTTAAAGTTGTGGATCACTTCACATATGCAGTCTGCGGCGACGGCGATCTGATGGAAGGTCTGTCTCACGAAGCGGCTTCACTGGCTGGGCGTCTGCAATTGGGCAAATTGATCGTATTGTTTGATTCCAACGACATTACACTGGACGGCAAGCTGAACCTGTCCTCTTCCGAAAGTGTTGCAAAACGCTTTGAAGCTTACAACTGGCAAGTACTGCGCGTAGAGGATGGTAACGATCTTCCTGCGATCCAAAAAGCGATTGAGGAAGCACGAGGAGACTCCACACGTCCTACGTTGATTGAAGTGAAAACAGTCATCGGCTACGGAAGCCCGAACAAACAAGGTAAAGGCGGACATGGCGGTACTCACGGTTCCCCACTGGGTGCAGACGAAGCCAAGCTGACTAAAGAATTTTACAAATGGGTGTACGAAGAGGACTTCCATGTACCGCAAGAGGTTCGTGAGCATTTTGCTACAGTAAAAGAGCGCGGTATCGCAGCTAACAAAGCATGGGATGAGCAGTTCGCGAAATACAAAGCGGCTCACCCTGACCTGGCAGCTCAGTTCGAGACAGCCGTAAACGGCGACCTTCCAGAAGGATGGGACCGTGATCTTCCGAAATACACGACCGAAGATAAAGCAGTTTCGACTCGTGTGGCTTCAGGTAATGCACTGAACGGATTGGCTCCAAACGTACCGTTCCTGACTGGCGGATCTGCCGATCTGGAAAGCTCCACGATGACACACTTGAACAACCTGACGAACTTTACACCAGAAGACTATGCTGGCCGTAACATCTATTTCGGTATCCGTGAGTTTGGTATGGCTGCTGCAATGAATGGTATGACATTGCACCAAGGGGTAAAAGTATTCGGCGGTACATTCTTCGTGTTTACGGATTACCTGCGTCCGGCTGTTCGTTTGGCAGCTCTGATGGGATTGCCTGTTACTTACGTTCTGACTCACGACAGTATTGCTGTTGGTGAAGATGGCCCGACTCATGAGCCGATCGAACAATTGGCTTCCCTGCGTATTATCCCGAACCTGACGGTTATTCGTCCAGCGGACGGCAATGAAACTTCCGCTGCTTGGGCTTACACGCTGGAAAACAAGAAAAATCCGGTTGCTCTGGTATTGACTCGTCAAAACCTGCCAATTCTGGCTGCTACTGCTGAGCATGCACGCGAAGGTATCAAACGCGGTGCTTATGTCGTTGCAGATGCGACAGACGGCAAGCCGGTTGCTCAAATTCTGGCTACGGGTTCTGAAGTACAACTGGCTGTTAAAGCCCAAGAAGCACTGGCAGAACAAGGTATCCAAGTACGCGTTATCAGCTTCCCAAGCTGGGATCTGTTCGAAAAACAAGACAAAGCATACAAAGATTCCGTTCTACTGCCTGAAGTAAAAGCTCGTTTGGCTGTAGAAATGGCTTATCCACTGGGCTGGGAAAAATATGTCGGCGACCAAGGCGACATTCTCGGTATCAGCACATTTGGTGCATCCGCACCTGGCGACCGCGTCATTAAGGAATATGGCTTTACAGTTGAGAACGTTGTTAATCGTGTAAAAGCTTTGTTGAAATAAAACAATTTTTAAACAGACAGTCGTAACCTGAGCAAGGCTTACGGCTGTTTGTTTCATATATTAAGGGAATTTGCAGCCCTGTGTATTTTCATACTGAGGCTTGGAACAAATGTATGTTATGATCCATAAATATTCATTCAACCATTGATGAGCAGATGAGGGGATAACGAATGACACAGTTTGATGGAGTCAGCGTAGTTAAAAAAGCAAATGTATATTACGACGGTCAGGTCACAAGCCGTACAGCTATTTTGGGTGACGGCAGTAAGGTTACATTGGGGATTATGCTGCCGGGAACGTATGAATTCGGCACGGATTCTCGTGAGATCATGGAGATTTTGGCAGGGGATTTGAAGGTGCTGCTTCCGGATACTGAGGAATGGCTGGAAATACAGGGAACGGCAACGTTCCACGTGCCTGCGCAGTCTTCCTTCAAGCTGGAAGTACGAAGCGTAACAGATTACTGCTGCTCTTACCCAGAATAAGTAGTAAAAAGAGGGTAAGCACACTCGACTCTAAGTCAAGTGTGCTTACCCTATAAGCTATGCGATATGTACAAAAGCACAGCAACATGGTTAAAAGAAGAATGCGGCTTATTCGAGTGGCTTACCGCCAATAGTGTGGCCGATCCACGATTCATAGGTCTTCACGACAGCGGACAAGTCCTCGTCGCCGTAGCCTTGCGTTTGCCCGGCTTGAAACAGGCTTTTAGCAATGGACAGCATAGGTGTCGGGATGGACAAGCTATCCGTCAGCGAGGCAGCGAGCTTCAAGTCTTTGAGCATCAAGGCCAGTGAGAACTGGTTGCTGAAATCATGCTCGATGATTTTGCGTCCTTTCAGGTCAGCAGCCTTGCTGCCTGCCGATCCGAGCTGTACCAGCTCAAGGAAGCTTTCCGCCGGAATGCCGGACTTAGCAGCGATGGCGAAGCCCTCAGCCAGAGCGAGGTTGTTAATACCCACCATCGTGTTATGAGCAAGCTTGGCGATGGCTCCGCTGCCATTCGGTCCCATGTGAAGCACCTTTTTGCCCAGCGTATCAAAAACGTCCGACTGTGCGGCAATGGCCTCCGCGTCACCGCCAACCATGAACACAAGCGTGCCGTCTACAGCAGCAGGCTTACTGCCCGTTACTGGAGCATCAATGAAGGAACAGCCCAGCTTGTCCGCTTCGGTAGCTAGTTGTTTGACCAGCTCAGGTGAAATGGTGCTGTTGTCCATCACAGTTACACCAGACGTAAGACCGGCAAACACGCCGTCCTCGCCGTAGTAGATATCACGGATCGAGTGATCATCGCTGACCATGGTAATGACCAGCTGCTGGCCTTCAGCCGCCTCACGGGGCGTTGAAGCCGTATGCGCGCCTTGCTCTCCCAGCGGCTCGCAGCGTGAGGCGGTGCGGTTGTAGACCGTGACTCCATATCCCTGCTTCAGCAGGTTGGATGCCATCGGGGCGCCCATGGTGCCCAATCCGATAAATCCGATGTTCTTCATAGCTAATCACCTTTCTTGTTGGAGGTTGCCGTCCGATGCAGATGCGAGTTTGGCTAGATTTGACGGTTTAAATCAGTTGATCTCCGTTTATTGTAGCATGGGTATGCCACCCCATCTACTACACTAGGGTCTGGCAAGGCACCGGACATACAGGTAACGCAAGCTTGTCAGGCCCTGCAAATTAAAGTATCCTATTCCTAAGTCCTTATGTTCGTATTCATGGTCTTAGCAATACAAAACAGGAGGTTCCAAACATGTCTAAAAAAGTTATTTTTGATTACACCAAAGCGCTCTCCTTTGTAGGACAGCACGAAATTGATTATTTTGCAGAACCCATCAAGCTGGCTCATGAGCAGCTGCATAACCAAACCGGTGTAGGTTCCGATTTCCTGGGTTGGATTGACTTGCCTACCAATTATGATAAAGAAGAGTTTGCACGCATCCAAAAGGCTGCTGCTAAAATCCAAAGTGATTCCGAAGTGCTGATTGTCATCGGCATCGGCGGTTCTTACCTTGGCGCACGCGCTGCGATTGAAATGCTGTCGCATTCCTTCCACAATGCACTGCCTAAGGACAAGCGCAAAGGCCCGGCTGTTTATTTTGCAGGCAATAACATCAGCTCTACATATGTGAATCATCTGTTGGAACTGATTGAAGGAAAAGACTTCTCCGTGAATGTCATTTCCAAATCAGGTACAACAACAGAGCCAGCTATCGCTTTCCGCGTATTCCGTGCGGCTCTGGAGAAAAAATACGGTAAAGAAGAAGCGCGCAAACGCATTTATGCAACAACAGATAAAGAACGCGGCGCTCTGAAAAAACTGGCTAACGAGGAAGGCTACGAATCCTTCATTATCCCTGATGATGTAGGCGGCCGTTACTCCGTGCTGACAGCAGTAGGCTTGCTGCCGATTGCTACAGCTGGTATTAACATTGAGGAAATGCTCCAAGGGGCGGCAGACGCTTCCAAGGAATACAGCAATCCGAATGTAGCTGAGAACGAGGCTTACCAATATGCAGCCGTTCGTAACGCGTTGTACCGCAAAGGTAAAGCTATTGAAATTCTCGTGAACTATGAGCCGTCCCTGCATTTCGTTTCCGAGTGGTGGAAACAATTGTACGGCGAAAGCGAAGGCAAGGATTACAAAGGTATCTACCCTGCTTCCGTTGACTTCTCGACTGACCTGCACTCCATGGGACAATTCATCCAGGAAGGTAGCCGTAACATTTTCGAAACAGTTATCCAAGTAGAAAATGTACCTAGCCACATCACCATCGAAGCAGATGAGGATGATCTGGATGGACTGAACTTCCTGGCAGGCAAAACGGTGGATTTTGTAAATAAAAAAGCATTCCAGGGTACATTGCTGGCTCACACAGATGGACAAGTACCGAATCTGATCGTGAACATTCCTGACCTGAGCCCTTATTCCTTCGGGTACCTGGCTTATTTCTTCGAAAAAGCTTGCGGCATCAGCGGCTACCTGTTGGGTGTGAATCCGTTCGATCAACCGGGCGTAGAAGCTTACAAGAAAAACATGTTTGCTCTGCTGGGTAAACCAGGCTTCGAAGAGCAAAAAGCGGAGCTTGAAGCGAGATTGTCCGAATAAGGAAGCTGTAAACTCCTGACTGAAACAGTTTCAGATAGGAGCGTTATAGGCGTATAGCAAGAAATTAAGTACAGGAAAGCAGTTCACCGGCTGCCAGAAGCGGGGGGACTGCTTTCTTGTAAAATGAAGTAAGGAAGGTTATTTGTGATATGTTGGAACAATACCGAACTGTACGCGGCTCCGGCAGCAAGGAAATTGTGATCCGGAAATCCCGTTTTATCGGTCACATCCAGCCTGTTCAGACCGAGGAAGAAGCGGCTGCTTTTATCGAGCGCATTAAAAAAGATCATTGGAACGCAACCCATAATTGTTCTGCCTACATGATCGGGGAACGAGACGAGATCCAGAAGCAATCGGATGACGGTGAACCGAGTGGTACGGCGGGCAAGCCCATTTTGGAGGTTATCCGTAACCAGAAGCTGAAAAATGTGGCAATTGTCGTTACCCGTTACTTTGGGGGGATTTTGCTGGGAGCAGGCGGTCTGATTCGTGCATATTCAGACGGTGCTGTTGCAGCCATTGAGGCAGGGGATGCGATTACGCGTGTGCTGCATCGTGAAATTTTTGTGGAATTGGATTACACCTGGTTGGGCAAAGTGGAAAATGAATTGCGAAATCGCAGCATCCGTACAGGAGAAACCCTGTTTACGGATAAAGTTACCTTAACCTGTCTGCCGCTGGCTGGTGATGCGGAATCCTTCAGCAACTGGATAACAGACTTGACACAGGGGCAATCGCTTGTGTCGGAGGGAGAGCAGCTTTACTTTATTGAAGGGGAATAAAAAATATGGCTAGAAGAGCAGTGGAACAGGAGTTGTCAAGAGGGCGGATTCTGGAAGCGGCCAGGCACTTGTTTATTACCAAGGGCTACCGTGCTATTTCAATGCGCAGCATTGGCCAGCATCTGGGTTACAGTCACGGTTCATTATATTATCATTTTAAAGAGAAGGCTGAACTGTTCTACGCCATTGTGATTGAGGATTTTAATACGTTACGCGGAATTCTACTACAAGGAGCAACAGGTACTCCGAAGGATGGTCTGAACAGACTGGAGCACTTGATGCTGGAGTTTATCCGTTTTGGCTTGGAAAATCCTTATCAATACGAAATTATGTTCATGATGCACGATGAAGAACTGTTCGCATATTGTCGCACAGAGCAAAACCGTTGTGTAGAATTATTCGCGTCCATGATCCGTCAGGAATTAAGTGATCAGGGACATTCGGAGGAAGATTCTTCACGAGTACCGCAAAGTCTGTTTTTGTCTATGCACGGCTTTGTGTCCTTTTATATTCAGGATGGTTTGACATTTGAAGAAATCAGGCCCGCTGCTTTGGCACATGTAAAGCTGCTGTGCAGAAACCTATGAGCGTACCTGCAATCACATGCCTCGGTTATGAATCTGTAGGGCGCTTTTCTGGATATATTCACTTCATGACGGTGCCTTATCATTACGGTACTTTGCGAAAGCGACTAAGATTGTAACAGACGATGATGCATCCAGCAGGAGAACATCATGGTCTGTTTTTTTGCATGGTCAGTCCATCATGAATAATGACAGTCTGAGAGGGACCTGTGGTGATAGATTTAAGGTGGGATGCCGTATTCCCTTCCATATGGCGATATTGGGGATGCTTCCACGGATAAGCTTCATCCAGCCTTAAAATCACATCATGTTTGACGTCCGGGTCTGCATTTTCATTAATGGCTATTTCGGCCGTTGTGTGTGGACAATAGATCAGTGCGGTTCCTTCCTGGACTCCGCTTTTTTCGATCAATGAAGCGACCTCGCGTGTAATATCACGCATCTCATCTCGTCCGCTAGTGGATAATTCTAAAGTATGCAACATTATTACACTCTCCCTTCTTCTTATTACTTTACCCATTTTACACCTGACGTAATATATAGAGTTGACGACGAAAGCTTTCCTTTGATAAAGTATCACATAAGAAAAACATAGTATATACATTGGAATAATAACATGATTTCAAATGAGGTACGCGCTTTGCGGTAAGCAAGGCTGCTGCTGTTCCTGCACAGGTTCAGAAGCGGAAAGGAAGTGTACGGTTATGCATGTGGAAGTAAGGGGTTTAAACAAGCATTTCGGTAATTTTCATGCGGTTAAGGACGTATCCTTTGATATTCAAGCGGGTCATCTGATTGGTTTACTCGGTCCGAGCGGTGGCGGTAAAACGTCCATTCTTCGGATTTTGGCGGGTCTGGAGCAACCGGATGCGGGAGAAATTCATTTTCACGGAAAAAGGGTAAACGAGCTGGCCCCGCAGGAACGCGGAATCGGATTTGTATTTCAAAACTATGCTTTGTTCAAGCACATGAGCGTGTATGACAATATTGCCTTTGGTCTAAAAGTGAAAAAAAGCTCCAAGGCCCGCATCAAGGAACGTGTCACAGAGCTGGTCGAGCTGACAGGACTCAAAGGCTTCGAGCATCGTTATCCGCATCAGTTATCTGGTGGACAACGGCAGCGGGTTGCTTTTGCACGCGCCTTGGCACCGGAGCCTCAATTACTGCTGCTGGATGAGCCTTTTGCAGCCATTGACGCCAAGATTCGCCAGGAGCTGCGTACCTGGCTGCGGGAGTTGATTGAGCGAGTGGGGATCACTTCGATTTTCGTCACGCATGATCAGGATGAGGCTATTGAAGTAGCCGATGAAATTATGGTGATTAATCAGGGACGGCTGGAGCAGAAGGGAACACCTTGGGATATTTATAAAAAGCCGGGGACGCCGTTCGTAGCTTCCTTTATTGGGGAATCGACGGTGATCGAGCAGGCGGGCCGTCTCAAAGGCTTTGAGGAGGCTGCTGGAACGGGAGCACGTGCCTTGATCCGTCCGGAGTATATTGATGTCGGGCCAAGCGAGGAGTTTGCGCTTTTGTCAGCGACCGAGGAAGGCATTGTGAAGCATTTGCATTTTCGGGGGAGTGAATGGATGGTTGAAGTACAGGTCGGGGATCATCGACTCATGACCTACCGTTCGCTGGAGAAGTCCACGCTGGAGCCTGGTCAGCAGGTGCGCGTACTAGTGCATCGGGCTTATCTGTATAACGACCAGTCCAGTTGGATGGTGGAAAACCGTCTCAAGAAAGATCCAATGCCCATTATGATTTAAAATTATAACGCGATCATACATGAGGGGATGTCCGGCCTGTATTCAGGGTTTTGGGGCATGCTCCTTTTGGCGTTGGGCGCTGGAAGGATTTACGCAGATATGATGTGTTCGTTATAATAGTAGTTAAAACACCCAGATAGATAGGAGTTAAACCATGAATCGGCTTATTTTTCTTGGCACGGGGGATGCGATGGGTGTTCCGCGTGTGTATTGTGATTGTCTCGTATGTACGGAGGCCCGCACGACAGGGGCAAATGTGAGGCTGAGGTCGTCTGTGCTGATCGAAAGCGAGACGGAGGACTTTATGATTGATTGCGGCCCGGACTGGCGCAAGCAGATGGAAATACGCGGGCTTCGCTTCATCGGTACGATCCTCGTGACGCACGCACATTTTGACCATATTGGAGGACTGCCGGAATGGGCAGATGCCTGTCGCTGGACCGGGAACAGAGGTCGTTTGTACGCTCCACAGGAGGTGATCGACACGATCCTGCGTCAATTTTCTTGGCTTCCGGGGCATATTGACCTTATCCCTGTCGATCAGGGGGCCTTGCTTGGAGGGTGGAATATCCGGGGATGGCGTGTGAATCACGGGAAGAACGGTTATGCTTACGCTTATCGACTGGAAAAAGACGACTTCTCGTGGGCCTACTGCTCGGATTCGATTGGGCTAAATGATGCGGAAATCCTGCCCCTGCACAATCTGGATTTGCTCGTGCTGGGAACGAGCTTTTATCATGAGGAGGCCGAATATGCAACCCGCTCGGTATATGACATGCTGGAGGCTCAGGAGCTTATAGGGAGACTCCAGCCTAACCGCACGGTATTTACACATATGTCTCATGATGTGGATGCCACACGCAACTACGGGCTTCTGGAAGGGATCAGCCTGGCACGGACCGGAATGAGCCTGCCATTGGAATAATGCTGTCCCTTACATCGTCCGGCTGATGCGGAGAAGGGTCGCGATGCCTTCTTTGATTTGCAGCTCGTTGGCATACGAATAGGACAATCTCACATGCGTTTTGCCTTCCTCGCCAATCGGATCGAATACATTACCTGGTACGAAGGTGACCGACTCCTGTACGCATTTGGCGAGCAGTTCATTAGGTTTCAACGTAGAAGGCAACTGGAGCCACAGACTGAGGCCGCCTGCCGGGCTGGTCCATGTCCAGCCGGAATCGCGGAGGCTGTCTTCCATCGTTTCCTTACGGATCTGGAGCGCTATACATAGCTTTTTGAGATGCTGCTGCATGCGTGGAGATTGAAAGTATTGCAGGAACAGCTTCTGATTCAGCAGTGGCGAGCCGTTATCTACCAGCGCTTTGACATTCAGCAGGCTGTTCATGAGCTGTGGTCGGCAGGTCACGGCTGCGATTCGCAGACCTGGCGCGACATATTTGCTATAGCTGCGAATGTAGACGACGCTTCCCGAAATATCATAAGCGAAAATAGGTAACGGCGGCTTTTGTCCAAAACTGATGTCATAGGTACTGTCGTCCTCGACAATAAGGCAGCCGTAGCGCTCCGCCAGCTCGGGCAGACGTTTGCGCTGTTCATCGGGTACCGTGAAGCCAGTCGGGTTATGAAACGTTGGATTGATATAGAACACACGTGGCTTTTCTGTCTTCATACACCATTCAATGTGTTCCATATCATAGCCTTCCGGTCGGATATCGGTCATGGTCAGGCGCGCACCTTGTCTGCGGAATATTTCCATAGCAGGGCCATAGGCGGGACGCTCGGTCAATACGCGGTCTCCTGTCCGGATCAGAGAACGGGAAATCAGGTCGATGGCCTGCTGTGCTCCGGAAGTAATCAGTACTTCGTCTGGTGACAATGCAAAATGCTTATCAACGCTAAAATGCTGCGCCATCGCATCCCGAAGCTCGGAATCGCCCTGTACAGAGGAATAAGTGGCCGCTACTTTCGGATGCTTTTCAAATACCTGCATCATCAGCTCACCCCAATATCGGTTGGGCAGGAGAGACGGGTCAATCAGCGCCTTGGAAAACTGAAAATTCGCATTCACCGATTGAACGCGGCTAAGTCCATCCATTCCCCTCCAGGCTGAAACAGACGGATCATCTGCCGCATGGGCGGATTCGGAGTGAAACGTAAGGTCAATGGATGAATGCCCCGAGTAGCCAGCATATTTCGCATGGCCGGTCGCTGGGGAAGCATGAACGTAATATCCTGATTTGTCCTTTACATAAACCAGCCCCCGTTGCTTCAACTCCTGATAGGCCCGGAAAACGGTTAGCCTATGTACACCCAACTCCTGAGCCAGGCTTCGTACGGATGGCAGCTTCGTGTCTGCTTGCCAATCCCCGCGATCAATCCGCACAGTCACATAATGGATGACCTGCTCATACAGCTTTAAGGCATGATCGGCTGGAAAAAGTAATTCGCTGTTGTTCTTGCCCACGCTGTCCACGCTCCTTTTGTGTGTATTTTACTATAAAACATTTCAAAACCGTCTACAACTGTTCTGTGAGTACACATCTGTTCTGTTCGTCTCCCTGTATGCTTGAAAGCAACTGAAGGGAGAGGGACGTATCATGGTTGGTATCGCGTTTACGATAATGTGTCTTATTTTTGGTACAACATTTTTGGCTATAAAAGTGGGGGTAGAAGCGGGACTTCCGCCGTTTTTGTCGGCAGGCGTACGTTTTTTCGCGGCAGGGGCTATATTGTTTATCGCCATGAAGCTGATGGGAAAAGTTCGCTGGTCGTTATTATGGCGTAAGGAAATGGTACTCATTGGAGCGGGAACGACCTTTGGTACGTTTTCGGCCTTGTATTGGGCAGAGCAATATGTCAGCTCGGGCATCGGAGCCATTTTGTCAGCCACGGGGCCGATGATGATCGTCATTTTGCAATCCATGCTGCTAAGGCAAAAAACGTCGCGGATTACAGTCATTGGCTGCATGATCAGCTTTCTTGGCGTGGTGCTGGTGGTGCTGCCCGGATTGGCGGTTCAGATCAGCGGCCTGTGGCTGGCGGGATGCCTTGTCATTTTGCTAGGGGAGCTGTGTTATTCCGGGGGCGCTCTTTATTCCAAGCGGGTGATGGATGTATTTCGCGAAACGAACCCGATTGCTCTGAATGCGGCGCAAATGCTCCATGGAGGATGGATGCTGCTGGTACTGTCTGCGATTACGGAGCCGTGGAGTTCTGAGGGGTGGCAGTACCTTCCTGCCATGGGCTCCTTATTGTATCTGATTTTGTTTGGCTCGATGATTGCACATACACTGTTTTACTGGCTCATGGAGCGTACAAATCCTCTTTTCCCGACGACGTGGTTGTATATTTCACCGCCGATTGCGGTGGGATTGGGAGCCTTGGTGTACGGAGAGCATGTAAGCTGGTGGATGCTGGCGGGGGTGCTGCTCATTGTGACCGGATTAATGCTTATGAACAATGGAATGATCCGTCTGGTGAACAGGCGAAAGGTGCGTTCTGCTGCCTGATATTTTGAAGTCGTATTTAGGTATTCTATGATAGGACAGAAAAAACCTCCAAGCTGCCGCGTGTTATTGAACATGCGACGTTTGGAGGTTTTGTTGTGTTGCTATTTCATGAGCACAAATTATTCAGCATTCAGCACGAATTTGTCAATGGCGTGCTTAACGCCGTCTTCGTTATTGCTGCTAGTGATGTAATCAGCCAGCTTTTTCAAATCCGGAATAGCATTCTCCATCGCTATGCCGAGACCCGCACATTCGAGCATTTCGTGATCATTCCAAGAGTCGCCGATTGCAATCGTTTCGGACAGATCACAGCCGTAATGGTTAGCAAGGAACGTAAGAGCGTGACCCTTGGTGCCTTCATGATGCATGATTTCCAGAAAATGAGGCTTGGATTTGGTAATATGCACTTCATTACCAAGCAGCTCGCGCAGTTCTGGAATTAATTTGTCCAGCACTTCCGGCTCGTCAATAATCAGCATTTTAGGTGTAGGCAGTTCTATCAATTTGCTGAATACAGGCTCTACAAAATATTCCGTACTGTTTAGCGCGGTGTAATCTTTGATTTTCTGATTATCTTCACGTGTGTACAATTTGTCATCTATATACGTTTGCAGATGCAGATTACGTTCCACGCAGAATTCATACAAGCGACGTGCAGCCACGAGTGGAACATAACGCTCATACAGCACGTTTTCGTCCAGCAGATTTTTAATCAAGGCACCTTGGTACGTAATGATCGGAACGTTCAAGCCCGTTTGGCGGGCAAGTTGTTTGGCAGATGCATAAGCACGTCCTGTTGCAAGTGTAACCACGACACCTTTGGCTACAGCAGCTTCAAGCGCCAGTTGCGTTGCAGGAGTAACTTCTTTCTGATCGTTAATGAGTGTATCATCGATATCAATGGCAATTAATTTATACATATCGGTATTCTCTCCTTTATCTCAATCATGGGGCAATGTCCAAATTGTATCTTATAATATTCAAAATGACAATATCACAATGAAAAGGGGATGACTCCTTTAAGAGCCTGTCCCCTTATAACCACTGAAGAATTGGATTGAATCAATGGGGAAAAGTGGATGTTAGTCTTCCAAAAATACGAGTCCGACAAAATCGTCCAATTCAATATTGCCGAAATAATGCTTCAAATCAAGAGAGGACAAGGCTTGACGAACCTCACCTTCATCGTAGCGTTTGCCGCGCAGGATATTTTCAATATCAGCGACGTCACCCACACCGAAGAAATCACCGTAGATTTTAATATCACGGATGTGGCCTTCCTTGAGATCCATGCGGATATCAATAATGCCAACCGGAAATTTACGTGTGTGCTTGATATTGCTTTCAGGCGATTGACCATAGTTCCAGTCCCACGATTGGTAGCGTTCAGCGGAAATTTCATGGATTTTGGCCCAGTCGGCATCGGTTAGCTTATATTGGGGTACCTGGTCCAGCTCTGCACCGAATATGTAACGCAGTAGCTCCTCGCGGAATTGCTCAATGGTCATCTCACGGTCCATCAGCTCGCTGATGTTAGCGACGCGACTGCGGACCGATTTAGTACTTTTGGATTTAAACTTTTCGGGATTGGCATGCAGTGATGAAGCCACATTGTCCAGATTCAGGTTAAACATCAATGTACCGTGGCTGAACATGCGTCCGCGCGTGGCAAATTGGGCGTTCCCTGAAATTTTGCGCTCACCGACCTGAAGATCATTGCGTCCGGTCATTTCGGCTTCCACACCCATTTGGCGCAGGGCGTCGATGACAGGCTGCGTGAATTTGAGGAAATTATGAAAGGACTCCCCGTTATCCTTGGTAATGAAGCTGAAATTTAAATTACCGAGGTCATGATATACAGCCCCGCCGCCAGACAGGCGACGAACGACTTGAATGTTGTTGTCTCTGACAAACTCGGCGTTGATTTCTTCAATGGTATTTTGATGCTTGCCTATAATAATAGAAGGCTGATTAATGTAAAACAGCAGATAGCTGTCGTCCAGCTGAAGATGCTTGAGTGCGTACTCCTCAATGGCAAGATTAATGGCTGGATCGTGTATGCCCTGGTTGTCGATGAACAGCATGTCCATTCCTCCATATATATAAACTGTGTAGTTTTAGGTGTACCTCCTTCTATTGTAACCCAAGTGAGCGATGTACACAAAAGCTCATTTGCATTGACGGGACGCGAAAAGCAGCCCCATAATGGAGCTAAATGATTCGGAACGGCCGGAAAGGATGATAGGCAATGATAGAGGTTTACGGTCACGGCGGGGACAGGGAGACGGCTGCGGCGACATTCGGCGGGGCGGCTGCGGATTTTGTGGATTTTAGCGCAAATATTAATCCGCTGGGTCCGCCACCGGAGGTGCTTGAGGTGCTGCAAAGTGCGTTGGACACTGTGGTTCGCTATCCAGATCCCGGGCACCGGAATTTTAAAAATATGCTGGCGCGGCGACTGCATGTTCCACCAGAGTCGCTGAGTATCGGAAACGGCGCGGCTGAGAGCATGGCGTTGCTGCTACTGGGACTGGCTCCCAAGCGTGTGGGTACGGTGGAGCCATGCTTTTCGGAATATGCAGAGCTGGCTGGTAAATTCGGAGCCGAGGTAAGCCGGGTGTACGGCAAGGCCTCGCTTCAATGGAAGGCGGACGTGGAAGACATACTTCAGCTCATGGAGCAGGTGGATGTTCTGTTTCTCGGTCAGCCGAATAATCCGAACGGTGTGCAATACGGCGATCAGGAGCTGCGCGAGCTGGCAGAGGCGGCGGGGAAAACGGACACCGTGCTGGTGGTGGATGAAGCGTTTATTGATTTTATCCCGCTGGAGCGGCAAATTTCACTGCTGCCTGTGCTGGATCGGTATCCTCATGTGATTTTAATCCGGTCGATGACGAAATTTTATGCCATTCCGGGCTTGCGCTTGGGCTACGCGGTTGCTCATCCAGACTACATCCGGCGAATGACGGCCAAGCAGGTGACCTGGAGCGTGAACGGACTGGCGTTGCTGGCCGGAGAGGCGTGTTTGCGAAGCGGTGGGGCGTACGAGCGTCGTACGCAGGAGCTGATTGCTACGGAGCGTAGCCGTCTGCTGACCGCTTTGGCGGAATGGGGCTGCGGTGTCATCCCCGGTGAAGCGAATTACGTGCTGGCACGGGCGCCGGGGACGTGGAGCGCATCGGCCATTCAACAGGCGCTTGGACAGCGCGGGATTCTGATACGGAGCTGTGCCATGTACCCGGGGCTGACGACGAGCCATTTTCGAATTGCGGTCAAGGACGCGGAAGCCAACGGCATGCTGCTGTCGGTATTGGGCGAAGTGCTGGAGGAGGAACGGCGGCGTGACAGTTAGCTTGATGATGATGGCTGCATATCTTCTGGACAGGCTGATCGGTGATCCGAGGTGGTTGCCACATCCGGTCATCGGCATGGGACATGCCATTTCTGCCTTGGAAAAGGCGATTCGCCGCCGTGTTCACAGTGACCGTGGTTTGAAACGCGCTGGCTTGCTGCTGCCACTGATTGTGGTGGGCGGCTCCTTCGTGTTTGGCTGGGCGTTACTGTGCTTGCTTGCCTGGATTCATCCGTGGCTGTCTATCGGCGCGGAAATGGTGCTGATCGCCACCACGATTGCTTCCAAAGGACTAAAGGACGCCGGAATGGCGGTGTATCGCGAATTGAAGGCGGGTGACCTGCCTGCGGCACGCCGGGAGCTGGGGATGATCGTCGGGCGGGATACGCAGCAGCTTGATGAGCCTGAGATTGTACGCGGTACCGTCGAAACGGTGGCTGAAAACATCGTGGACGCGATTATTTCCCCGCTTTTTTATGCCCTGATCGGGGGAGCACCCTTAGCTCTGGCTTATCGTGCCGTGAATACCCTCGATTCCATGGTTGGCTACAAAAATGAAAAGTATCTGCATTTGGGCTGGGCCTCGGCACGTCTGGATGATGTGGCTAATTACATCCCAGCACGCCTGACAGCCGGGATGCTGGTAGTAGCGGCGTGGATTTATCGGTATGATGCCAGACATAGCTGGCGTACGGTTAGGCGAGATGCGCGGCTGCATCCCAGTCCGAACAGTGGCTTTCCAGAATCAGCAGTTGCGGGTGCGTTGGGGATTCGCCTCGGGGGCTATAATGTATATCATGGCGTACGCTCTCTCCGTGCATATATGGGAGAGCTGGTGCGACCGATGGAGCCGGAGGATATCCGACATACGATTCGGCTGATGTTTGCCGTGTCCAGTATGTTCGTGGGATTGTGTCTGTTCGTGTCCGCCGGATGTTATGCACTGGGGTGGACGCAGTGATGAAGCGTGACGCACCGAACACCAGCAATAGAGCAGGAAGTGATGTGACCTTGAAGCATGATTTTACAGAACACCCGCCATGGGATTTGGAGCTTGTGCTGGTACGTCACGGCACAACCTTATGGAACAGGGAACGTCGATACCTGGGGCACTCTGATCTGGGCTTGCTGCCAGGAGCAGAGCAGGAATTAGAGCCTTTGCGGGAACAATTACAGACACATTCCTTTGCCCGAATCTATTGTAGTGACTTGATACGTTGTCGTCAGACCTTGCAGATCATTTTGCCAGAATCGGAACTGAAACCAGATAATATGTCTGCTTGGTCTGTCATCATGGAACCACGTCTGAGAGAGCTTCATTTTGGGGAATGGGATGGAAAAACGTATGATATGCTCAAAGATGTGGCATTGTACCGCGTGTGGATTGATGAGCCGCAACGGGTTACGCCGCCGGGTGGAGAGCCCTGGAAAGACTTTGTGAACCGTCTTGGTGAATTTCTTGACTCTTTGTATGAGTGGCGCAAAATGATGGAGCTTCAGAAAACAGGTTTGTCCGATGCCCCACCTTCTGTTCTGGTCGTCACGCATGGTGGAGTGATTCGTCAGTTGGCTTGTATGCTGGTACCAGGTCATGATTTTTGGAGCCTGAATCCGAAGCCGGGAGGGGCCATCAGGATTCGGTTGAGTTTGGCACAAAAGCCATTTGCAGATTTAACCGCCACCCGTTCTACAGCAACACATCCAGATTTGGCTACAGGGCACAAGTTCACCGGATGGCTGGTGGATCAGAACTGACTGCGTATATACTTCTCATGATCACAGACATAGGGCAGGTAAACAGGCGGTTTGGGTTGTAAGCCAGTCTTTTTTAACCTATAATCATCAAGTAAAAGAACGGCTTGACCAACACTACATCAAATATCCAGCAGACGAGGTCGGTGCAGTGGTATGAAACCCTCGGATTCATATCGGTGCGCTGTTAAAAGGGAAGTCGGTGTGAATCCGGCGCGGTCCCGCCACTGTAAATGGAAAAATGCCAGTCCGCTCTGGTTTATGTGCCACAAAGCATATGAAGGAGCAACAGGCTGTCGCATATTTCTGTAAGTCAGGATACCTGCCCGTCCGCCTGTCACCATAGTCCTTCGAGGAAAGGATGACGTGTTCGCAGTGACTGTCCATGCGGAAGAAACTGCCGCCTGCGTACGATCTGCGCTAACGTGACCCCTGTGTCCTTATCTGAGGATGCAGGGGTTTTTTGAAAGGAAAAGAAGGCTGGATTTAGAGATATCGGATGATGTTCAAGTGACGCTTTTAAAAGAATTTATATGGAGGGGTGCAAATCATGGCAGGGAATAAAATAAAGGTCTGGACTACAGGCTTATTGGCTCTGGTCTTGGCGGTTGTGCTGAGTGCATGTGGAGCTAACGGAAAGAACGCTGAAAATAAAGGGGATCAAGCCTCACAGCAACCGGGACAGACGGCAACCGCTCAGGAGCCTCCGGGCAAAACGGTCTACCCGCTGACCATTAAGGATGCGACCGGGCAGGAGTTTACGTTCAAAAAAGCGCCGGGTAAAATCGTTTCCGTCTCCCCGGCTGAAACCGAGGCGCTGTTCGCCATCGGACTGGATAAGGAAATTGTCGGCGTATCGGACTATTCGGATTACCCGGAAGCAGCTACGAAGAAGCCTAAAGTGGGCGGCATTATGAAGCCGAATGAAGAGGAGATCATTGCAGCGAATCCAGAAGTCGTTTTTGCAGGCATATCACTCAGTGAGCAGGCTACGACCAAGCTGCGCGACCTGGGAATTATAATTTTTAAAACCGAGCCGAAAACGGTTGAGGATGTCATGGCTAATATTGAACTATATGGGAAAATTACCAACCATCAGAAAGAAGCGAGAGCGGTAACCGACAAGATGAGAGCCGATGTAGCGGAAGTGAAAAACGGTGTTAAAAATATCGGTAAAGGGCAAAAGCTGAGAGTCTACGTCGAATTTTCACCTGGCTGGACGGTCGGCAAGGGCGAGTTTATGGACGAGCTGATTTCTTTGGCGGGCGGCGAAAATGTGGCTGCAACGCAAAAGGGCTGGTACCAGATCAGTGAAGAAAATATTATTGCGGCCAATCCGGACGTCATTTTATACAGCAAAAATGTCAAGGACGACAAAACAGGCCAAACGCTCGGCGATATCATCAAAGCCCGTAGTGGATGGGATCAAATATCGGCTGTTCGTCTCAACCGTGTGTTTGCCGTGGATGATAATTTGATCAGTCGTCCGGGTCCGCGCGTAACGGAAGGTCTCAAGGCAGTGGCCAAGGGCGTGTATCCTGAAATTTTCAAATGAGTCGTAGACTGATCGGCTTTGGAGGGGCAGGTCTTGCCTTATTGCTGCTGACACTGCTGCTCTGTCTCGGCATCGGCTCGGCCAAGCTTCCCGTCAGCCAAATCGCGGGTATTCTGGTCAACCATCTGCCGTGGTTGGGTGAGACGGTTACACCGGATTGGAATCCATCCACAGAGCAGATTATTTTGAAGGTCAGACTGCCGCGTGTGTTACTGGGTATGCTGGTAGGCGCAGCGCTTGCGCTGGCGGGAGCCGGATTTCAGGGCGTGCTCCGCAATCCGCTGGCTGATCCTTACACGCTGGGGGTATCCTCGGGGGCCTCGGTAGGGGCAGCGGTACTGATTTATTGGGGGCTTCAATTTTCATTTGTAGGGGTATGGACACTGCCGCTGGTGGCGTTTACGACCGGAATGCTGACGTTGTGGATGGTGCTGACGCTGGCGAGGGAAGGCGGCAAAATTCCGACGCAAAGTCTCATTTTATCGGGCGTGGTGATGCAATCCTTTCTGGGAGCCGTCGTTTCCTTTCTGACAGCCATGTCGAAGGAGACGGTTAATGAAATATTGTACTGGACCATGGGAAGCCTCAGTCTGCGCGGCTGGTCGTATACAGGCATTCTTTTACCTTATGTGGTCATTGGGCTAGTGTTTCTGTGGAACCGGGCGCGAGTGCTGAACATTCTGGCCTTGGGTGAACGTCAGGCGGCTCACATGGGGGTTCATGTCGATGCAACGAAGCTATCTGTTCTGATCGTATCCACGCTGCTGACAGCCGCGGCAGTCTCGGTATGCGGAGTGATTGGCTTTGTGGGACTCGTTGTACCGCATATTATCCGTCTGGTGACGGGCCCCGACTATCGGATGATTGTTCCGTTATCCGCATTGGGCGGGGCTATTTTTATGGCTTGGGCCGATACTGCGGCGCGTACATTGCTGGCTCCGACGGAAATTCCCCTTGGTGTCATGACCGCCTTTGTTGGCGCACCGTTCTTCGCATATCTCCTGTACCGGAACAAGAAGTTGCGCAGGGGGGGATTGCTGTGAAAGATGCAAATGAACCACAGGAGACGCGGGTCCGAGCGTTAGAGATTGCCAGTCTGACTCGTGATTTTGGGGAATTCCATGCGTTGAAAAATATAAGCTGGAGCGTGGATGAAGGAGATTGGTGGGGCATCATCGGCCCGAACGGGAGTGGAAAATCGACGCTGCTGCATTTACTTTCCGGTGTGGATCACCCGACTTCGGGCAACGTTCTTGTATATGGTAAAAGGGTCAGCAGCTATGGCAGAAAAGAGCTTTCCCGTCTTGTAGCTGTACTCCAGCAGGAGGGGCTCCCCCCGGTGGGTTACACGGTAAGGGAAGTCGTAGAAATGGGACGCTTTCCCCATCAGGACTGGTTTGGTAGAGAAAAGGTGGGTAAGGAAAAAGGGATGGACCCGGGAATCATTACGGATCGTGTGCTGGAGAGGCTGGATCTTACCGACTTGTCGGACAGGTCGTTAGACCGTTTGAGCGGGGGACAGCGGCAGCGCGTGGCTTTGGCGAAGGTGATGGTGCAGGAGCCACAGATTTTGCTGCTGGATGAGCCTACAACCTATCTGGATTTACGCTATCAGCTTGAATTTATGGAGCTGCTGGCGGAATGGCGGCGGGAAACAGGTGTGACGATTATATCTGTTCTGCATGATCTCAATTTGACTGCCCAGTTTTGTGATGATTTGCTTGTGCTCAAGGACGGGATGGTTGAAGGGTTAGGAGCTTCGTCAGAGCTGCTAACAGAGGAACGAATTCGCCATGTGTACGGTGTTGAGCCTGTGATGCTGCCTCACCCGGATAGTGGTGTGCCGCAGCTTTTACTGCGAAGACGTGCAAGGGATGTATCTGGTCAGGGTGAACGACTTGATTGAGTCAAGTGCTGAAGCAACAGAATTTACGATGAGATCACTAAACACATATGTATACGGAGCAGGGAGTGGAAGGCATGAACGAAAAATTACAGCAGTTAATAGACAGCATCGCACAGCCGGATGGGGCGACAGCCTTGGAGGCTTCGCAGCATCTGGATCAATTAACGAAGCCACCGGGAAGTCTTGGAAAGCTGGAAAGTTTGGCTATACAGCTGGCAGACATTACGGGGGTGGACAAGCCTGAGTTTGACCGTAAAACCGTTATGGTGATGGCTGCGGATCATGGTGTGTGTGTAGAGGGGGTCAGCGCCTTCCCGGCTGAGGTTACACAGCAAATGCTGTATAACATGCTGTCCGGCGGCGCGGCAATTAACGTGCTGGCACGTCATGCAGGCGCAGATGTCAAGGTGGTAGACGTGGGTGTGAATGCAGAGGTTGCTCATGCGGATCTGGTGAACCGCAAGGTGCGTATGGGGACCTCGAACATGGCCAAGGGGCCGGCGATGCTGCGTACGGAAGCGGAGCAAGCGGTTTTGGCTGGAGCTGAAGCCGTAGCGGAAGCATTCAAAGGCGGCACACGACTGTTCGTAACCGGAGAGCTGGGCATTGGAAATACGACGGCCAGCGCTGCGGTCGTGTGTGCCCTTACCGGGCTGGAGCCAGAAATAATCGTCGGCCGGGGCACAGGTGTGGATTCGGCCGGGCTGACCCGTAAAATAGCGGTCGTCTGCCGCGCATTGGACGTGAATCAGCCTGACGGAAACGACGCCCTTGACGTACTGACCAAGGTCGGCGGTTTGGAGATTGCCGCATTGGCAGGCGTCATCCTCGGCGCAGCCGCTCATCGCTGTCCAGTCGTGCTGGACGGCTTTATCTCGGGCGCTGCTGCGCTCGCTGCGCGTACACTTGCGCCTGCAAGCGCAGCGTACATGCTCGCTTCGCACGCCTCGGACGAGCGCGGGCACGCGGCGGTGCTCCGCGAGCTCAAGCTGGAGCCGATGCTTCATCTGGACATGCGGCTCGGGGAGGGCACGGGCGGTGCGCTTAGCCTGCACCTGATTGATGCGGCGTGCCGCATTATGCGCGAAATGGCGACCTTTGCCGATGCAGGCGTATCGGACGGTCAGGGAGCCGCGCAGCGATGAAGGTGCTCGTGACCGGCGGCGCACGCAGCGGTAAAAGCGGCTTTGCCGAGCGATTGTGCATGTCGCGCGCCCCGCGCGCCTGCTACATTGCAACGGCGCAAGCCTATGACGTGGAGATGAAGGAGCGCATCGCCCTTCATCGGCTCCAGCGCGAGTCTGCCGGGTACGACTGGCAGACGCTGGAGGAAGCGCAGGCGCTGCCGGAGCTGCTGCGGCGCCTGGGCAGCGGCGTAGAGCCACGGCTGGCTGCGCAAGGCGGCAAGCCTGCCGACGAAGCCTCCGCGTCGGGGGCATCTGCTGCGTTCTCAGTGGCGCAGCCTGATGCATCGATAATAGGCGAAGGCCGCAGCGCTTTGCATTCTGCGGCGCGGTCTGCCGCTGCGGAACAGCAGCGCAGCAGTGGCACTGCCAACTTGCACGCCAGTCAAGCATCGCAGCCATCGTCCGCGCCGATGGTGCTGGTCGACTGCCTGACCCTCTGGCTGTCGAACGTGCTGCTGGCCGCAGGCGAGGACGGCGAAGCCGCATCCAGAGCCGCCATGGATGAGCTGGCGATAGCTGTGGAGCAGTATCCGGGACCGCTCGTCATCGTGACCAATGAGGTCGGTGATGGCATTGTGCCCGAGTATCCGCTTGGACGGCTGTATCGGGATTTAAGCGGGATGATGAATCAGCGGATCGCCCGCCTTTGTGATGAGGTATTTTTAGTGACGGCTGGCATTCCCGTAGAATTAAAACAGTTGGAATACAAGCTATGAGTGGCGAACGTCAGGCGATTGCGGCGGCTTTTCAATTTTTGACCCGTCTTCCAGTTAAGGCAGAGCTGGATTTTTCGCCAGAGCTGCTAAAACGTAGTGCAAGCTATTATCCGTTGGTAGGGATGGTCATTGGCCTCATCGTATGGTGCTTTGCAGCGCTTGCCTCTCTGATATTGCCACCGTTGCCATGTGCAGTTCTTACTCTTGCCGTTTGGGTGTGGCTCACGGGTGGGCTGCATCTGGACGGCTGGATGGATGCGGCTGATGCTTTGTTCAGCTACCGTTCCCGTGAACGGATGCTGGAGATTATGAAGGATAGCCGTGTAGGAGCGATGGGCGTCATTGCTTGTGTGTTATTGCTTATGCTCAAGGCTTCTTTGCTGTATACGGTGCTGGCTGAACGGGATCTGTCCGGTTTATTGCTGCTCCCTATGGTTTGGAGCCGCTGGTTTATGGTAAGCGCGATGAAGCGCTGGCCGAAAGCTCGTAATGATGATGGACTGGCATCGCGTTTTGCCGATATGAGTAGCAGACGTGCCGGATTGGCTGTGTTCTGGGCTGTACTCATTACGGTGTGTGCCGCAGTAGGGCAATGTATCGTTGCAGGATGGTTCACAGGAACAGGCGGCATGGGCAATACATCTTTTACAGCGTATGGGAAGTCCATTTTTTTCCATCCGGGCGACTTAGCCATTTGGACAGGCTTTTTGCTGCTGCCGCTGCTGGCCAATGGAGTTGGAAGCTTCACAGCAAGCCGTATTAACCGCCGTTTGGGAGGACTGACAGGGGATATTTACGGAGCCTTGAACGAATTGCTGGAGACCGTTTTATTGCTGTTTATTGTAATTTTGCACGGACTGTAGGCAGATTTTTAAATGAATTGGTAAAAGGGGAAGAGGCAATTGTCAAATTTCGAACCGTCCCGCACGAATCCCGCAGCGGTGCTTATGCTCCAGGGCACAGCATCGGATGTGGGCAAAAGCTTGGTGACCACTGCACTGTGCCGTATATTCACGCAGGATGGCTATCGTCCCGCACCGTTCAAGTCACAAAATATGGCGCTAAATTCTTATGTCACCGAGGACGGCAAAGAAATTGGACGCGCTCAGGGTGTGCAGGCAGAAGCCTGCGGTATTGAAGCGACGACCGACATGAATCCGATTTTGATCAAACCGGTCAAGGATATGCATTCACAAATTGTTGTTCACGGTGTGCCTTATGCATATATGAGTGCTTCCGATTATCGAAAGAAATTTTTGCCGCAAGCCAAACAGACGGTCATGGACGCGCTGAATCGGCTGCGTGATACCCATGACATTGTGCTTATGGAAGGGGCAGGCAGTCCGGCAGAAATTAATTTAAAGGACCGCGATATTGTAAATATGAATCTTGCGGGCTGGGCGGACGCTCCCGTGCTGCTTATTTCGGATATCGACCGGGGCGGTGTTTTCGCTTCTCTGGTAGGAACGATTGAGCTGCTGGAGCCACATGAGGTGCAGCGTATCCGTGGATTTGTCATTAACAAGTTCAGAGGGGATCTGTCCCTGCTTCAGCCGGGACTAGACTGGCTGGAGGAACGAACCGGTATTCCTGTACTCGGCGTGCTGCCCTATCTACCGGATATACGCATTGAGGCAGAGGATTCTGTGGTGCTGGACAAGAAGCCCAAGCTGTATGCAAAGGATAAAGCGCTGGACATCGCGGTCATTCGTTATCCGCGTATTTCCAATTTTACAGACACGGATGCTTTGGCCGCAGAGCCGGATGTGAGTGTACGTTATGTCACGGAGGCCGGAGAACTGGGTGTACCTGACGCTATTATATTACCGGGGACGAAGGACACGATTGGCGATCTGCTTGAATTGCGGACAAGAGGTCTGGAGCAGGACATTCGGGAGGCTATGAATACGGGACGCACGCAGTTGGTTGGCATTTGTGGAGGTTATCAGATGCTCGGCACAGCCTTGTTTGATCCCGAAGCGGTCGAATCTGGGTTGCCGCAGCAGGCAGAAGGGTTAGGTTGGCTGGCTCTATCCACAACCTTTTTAAAGGAAAAGCAAACGGTGCGCGTACAGGGAACCTTGTCTGGTCACTGCCCATTGTTGCTAATTGCGCCTGATTCGGATTCTGTTCCCGCGACGATGATTGAAGGCTATGAAATACATATGGGCGTTACGGAATGTGTTACAGAACCACACGCGCCTAAAGATGGTACCGAGGGAATGAACCCAATGCACACCTTATTCCATATCCGTCGCGGCGAGGGAACAGCCTTTGAGGAAGGTTGGGGAACAGCGGATGGTAAAGTATGGGGTACCTATTTGCATGGGGTGTTTGATAATGATCGTTTTCGCCGTTCCTGGCTGGATGGATTGAGACAAGCCAAGGGCTTGGCAGGGCTGGATAGCACCTTTACCGTACGTGAAGCCAAGGAACGTGAGTTTGACCGTGTGGCAGAGGTGGTGCGGGCTCATTTGGACATGGACCGAATTTACCGCATTATAGGTATGGACTCTTAACCTTCATAGATGATCGTATAACATCACGCTTTAAAAAAATAAGGAGGTATCTTCACAGCCGTGTTCGTGGCCGCGAGATACCTCTTTCATTGTAGTTCAGCTTACTTGATTTTGAATTTTTGTACAGCTGTTTGCAGTTCGGTCGCTTGCTTGCTTAATTGGCGTACGACCTCGCTGTAGCCTTCCATTTCATTCAGTTGCTCATCGGAATTTAAACCGATTTCCTGAATCATAAGCTGGGCATTGGCAGCGATGAGAGCTGTCTCTTCCACGGAAGCCGATACTTCCTCCGAGCCGGCGGATACCTGCTCTGTTGCTGCGGATACCGTCTGGATCGTCGCGTTGATCGTCTGCATGAGCTGACTTAGCTGATTAAAGGCTGTACTCGCTTGCTGCACCATTTCCGTTCCCGAATGGATTTCACGGCTGACCCGGGTCACAGAGTCAACGGACTGCTGCGATACTTCCTGAATGGTTACCAGGTAATCGGAAATTTGCTGTGTCGCTTCTTTCGACTGCTCGGCCAGCTTGCGAACTTCTCCGGCTACAACGGCGAAGCCGCGTCCATGCTCACCCGCACGGGCAGCCTCAATGGAGGCATTCAGGGACAACATTTGGATCTGCTTCGTAATATCAAAAATAGCTGAAACAATGCTTCCGATGGCCTCGGAGCGCTCATTCATACTATGGATGTATCGAAGCGACTCATCGGCAGCCTGTCCTACCTGCGACATTTGGGCAACAGCATTTTGAGCGAGTGTATTACCGTTCACTGTTTCTTCGGTTGCTTCGCTGATCTGATCGGATACATCATTGGCAGAGGAGGCGATATGTTGAACACCTTGAGCGATTTCCTCCATAGCCTGTGCATTTTCAGCAGCAGCAGAAGCTATGCTGGTACTGCCCTTTGCCACTTCTTCTGCGGCAACGGTAGAGTCCTGTACTTTTACACTCATGATTTCAGTCCGGCGAAGCAGCTCGTCCGAGCCTTGTACAACCGCACCGGATGTGGAAAGCACATGACCGATCATTTCTTTCAGATTGTGGGACATGGCTTGGAAGCTGCGGGCAAGCTGCGCAATTTCGTTGTTACCGATAACCTTCGGTTCTTGTGACAGGTCACCTTGAGCAATTTTTTCACTATGACGAACCAGTTCGGCAATAGGCTCTACAACCTTGCGTATGATAAGCGTAGAAATAATTCCTCCCAGCAGGAGTGTTGCAACTGTAATACCTATGCAAATCCATAAAATTTGTTGGGATTTATCCTGCACAAAACCCACATCCTCGTTCACACCCAGGACCAGATTACTGCCCGCTATGGCAAAGAAGGCGGTTTTGTGTACCCCGTATGAATCGCTGTAAATGTCACTGACATTCATCTCGCCTTGCTTTGCTTTTTGGATATCCTCTACTGGAACCAGTACATCCTTGACCTTATATACCGATTTTTCATTTCGTGCGATCACCTCGGCCTTATCGTCTTTCACCACTGCGATATATGCCGATTCAAGCTTAAGCGTGTTGACCTTATCCTGAAGATAAGATTCCATCTGCATACCAGACCCGGAATCTGAACCATTTCCTTGCTGTGCCTGAACTGCCAAAGAAATATTAAGATCCTGGTAAACATTCTTGGCCCCGGTCTCCAGCATTTGGTCCACCTGAGGCATGACACTGTTATTAATGATACTCATGGATACTGCATAAAAACTGATGCTGAACAGAAGGGACGCAAAGAGCAGAATCAATAAAATCATAATCCGTAATTTTGCGCCAATGGAACGATTAAAACGCTGCATGAAAAATCTCCTCTCACATGATAACACGTTATGATCTACTTATTTTCCTTCTCTGCTTGAAGAAAAACTGAAAATGTTCGGATTCTATGTATATTTCAGTTGTTTTCAAGGGGCAAGAATAAGAAAGGAAAGCAATCCATGAATTACTAAAAAGTAGGTTAGACCTATTTTACATAATTAACAGGCGGTTGAATAGTCATATTTGCCCAAAAACAAACAAAAAAATGTAACTATGGTCGTAGGCTATTAGATGTAAGCTTGATGTAAAATCATCAGAGCATGAAAATGAATATCTCATTCCTTCTTTTAAAACTATTGTAAAAATGAAGGAATGAAAGTAGTATAAGGAATGTCGACTTCCATGTACTTCCTGTAAGCAGTTATATATTAAGTACGAATGTGGCCTTCAATATACATAAAAAAGGGGAAAAGGTTTTGATGAATCAGGATTTACTTTCCAAAGAAATGAGTTCGCAGGCAGGAGGAGAAAACAAACAGGAGCTTGCTTCCGGCAATAGAAAAGCTGGCACAGCAAGGAATCCGATAAGTCGACTGTTTGATTTTATTTCGGGCGTATTTACTTCAATCCTGCCGGCACTGATCGGGGCGGGAATCATTCAGGTGATTGCTTCTGTCTTGTTGTATCTGGATCTTCATTCTAATTTTAAAATTTTTACAATTGTAATGTACATTGGCGGATTAGTATTTTATCTTTTACCCATTTTGGTAGCTGTAAGTGCAGCCAAAAAGCTTGGCAGCAATATATTCATTGCAGCGGTCATCGGAGGCTGCTCATTTTTTCCCGGCCTTACAGATATGCTGAAGTCCGCTAAAGAGATCAGCTCGACTAGTTTACCAGTGGCGGAGCCGCAATATGTTTCTTCTTTTATACTGATTCTTATTGCCGTTTGGCTTGCAGCGAAGATTGAGCAAGGATTGGGCAAATTTAATCGCTATGCCATAAAGCTGGTGGTTGTCCCAACGTTGACGCTCATGATTATCATGCCTTTATTGCTGTTTGTTTTCGGTCCGCTGTGGACTACCTTGGCTCATACATTGTCAGAAAAATTTTCTTCATTGTTCTTCTTCAATTCGGAAGTATTGGCGGGTCTGCTGCATGGAGGCACACTACCTTTGCTTCATTTTTCGGGCATGCAATATATGCTATTGAACGATATGCTGGAATCCGTTGCTGCAACGGGCTATGATTATATTGCTCCTGTCATGGTAGCGGCGGTTATGGCTCAAGCCGGGGCGGCGTTCGGCGTATGTATTAAATCCAAAAATTCCAAAGTCAGGGCGCTGGCCGCAACCACAGGTTTGTTAGCCATGCTAGGAATCATTGAACCGGCCATGTATGGTGTGAATGTACGTTTCAAAAAACCGTTTCTTGCTGCGTTGATCGGCGGGGCCGTTGGTGGGGCATTTGTGTGCCTGTTTGAAACGGCGATCACTGCTCTGGTAAGCTTATTCGGACTAATGACTTTACCGCTGTTTAGTGACTCTACGCTAGTGTATGCCGTTTTGGGTATGGTCATCTCGTTTGTGACGGCTGGTGTAATTACGTATTTCATGGGCTTTGTGGAGGAAAAAGAGGAACCTTTAAAAGGATCATCTGCATCTGGCACCAGCACTGCTTCGGATTTGGCAGTGGACAAGAGCGCCAACAACTAGGCGGCTTCGAATAAACCATCGAAGGACGTGTCATTTCCCCCGTGGGGGGATCGTGTTTTCTAACTCTAAAAGCGGACACGCGTCTGCACCATTATTCTGATTAACGTCAGTGATTGGGAATTGCCGCTCGCCTAGAGGCCTTATGAAAGTGTTTACAAAAAAAACTTGTCAGTTCAGTTCTTATATGATATTATGATGGCAGTTATTCAAAACTGCACATTCGTGGATTGTTACTGATCATTCAGGCAAAACCATAAGCAGGCACTAAGTGTCAGTTTTGGTATTGCCTTTTTTACTACTCCAAGCGGCCTAAGGTGATGGAATGAAGATAGCAAAGGTGCTGAATAACAATGTCGTAACGGTCATTGATGAGCAGCAGAAAGAATTAGTCATTATGGGAAGAGGCATTGCTTTTAAGAAAAGCGCAGGCGACGAGATTGATGAAGGGCATATCGAGAAAATCTTTAAGCTTGAAAGCACCGAGGTTTCCCGCAAGCTGATGACCCTGATGTCTGATATTCCGATTGAATATGTTGAAATTTCTGATGAGATCATTCAATATGCCAAAACGATACTTGGAGTGGAATTGCATGACAGCATCTATATTTCGCTGACGGATCATATCCATTTTGCCATAGAGCGTTATCGTTTGGGGATGGATATAAAAAACGCCCTTTTCTGGGAAATCAAACGAATGTACCGCAAGGAATTTTCGATTGGGACGAAAGCACTGCACATGATTCAGGACAAGCTGGGAGTTACGCTTCCGGATGATGAAGGAGCCTTCATTGCCCTGCATCTGGTGAATGCTCAGCTCAACAGTGAAATGCGCGAAACGATAGCCCTGACTAACATCGTCAAGGATATCATGAACATTGTAAGCCGCTTTTTTGTAATGGAGCTGGATGAAGAGTCGTTAAGCTACTACCGCTTTATTACACATCTCAAATTTTTTGCTCAACGGGTAATGAACGGGACCCCTGTACAAAATGCAGATAATTCCCTTCATGATATGGTTAAGGTGCAATACAAGAATGCCTATGCCTGTGCTGAAAAAATAAGAGATTATACGACTAAAATCTATGGTCGGAGCTTGTCCCAGGATGAGATGCTATATCTCACCATTCATATCGAGCGTATCATTAAAAATCAATGATATTATTCGATGTTCAGAGATTTAGGATTGCTACTTCCAAACCAGAAGGCAAAACCTGAATGCTGAAAGAAGATTGGCTTTTTATAAAGCTGTCTGCTTTCTGTATTCAGGTTTTTTTTATTGCCGATTTACACATTTTATACCTTAAAAGAAAAGAGGAACACCTCATGGATCGAAATCAATTATCCAAAGAGATACTTACACTGGTCGGTGGTGAAGAGAATGTTGAGCAGGTAGTTCACTGCATGACTCGTCTACGCTTCAATCTTCATGATGATAAGAAAGCTCAGAAGGAGCAACTGCAAAAAACGTATGGCGTTATGGGAGTTATGGAGAGTGGTGGCCAGTTTCAGGTTATTATCGGTAATGATGTAGCCAATGTGTATAAATCGTTGGTGAGCAACATGTCCAAGGTGCCACAAAGTGAAACAGCCGCAAGCAGTGCATCCAAGAAAAAACAAAACCCGATCAGCAGTCTGTTTGACTTTATAGCGGGTATGTTTACACCTATTTTGCCGGCGATCACTGGTGCAGGTATGATCAAAGGGATCATTGCTCTATTAGTGGCAATGCACTGGATGTCCGATAAGAGCCAAACCTATACGATTTTAGCGGCCATAGGTGACGGTGCATTCTATTTCCTGCCGATTATTCTGGCTGTGAGTGCTGCTAGAAAACTGGGAAGTAACATGTTTATTGCGGCTGCGATAGGTGGTTCAATTTTGCATCCGACGATTACGGCATTGCTGGCATCCAATGTGAAGGTCAGCTTTATCGGTCTTCCGGTGACGGCGGCCACTTACGCATCAACTGTTATTCCCATCGTCATCGCCATCTGGCTGGCGTCCTATGTTGAAAAGTTTATTGATAAATATACGCATGCATCATTGAAGCTGATTGTTGTTCCGACACTGACTCTATTAATTATTGTACCTTTGACGTTGATCGCTGTAGGACCGTTGGGCTCCATTATTGGTAATGGACTGTCGGGTGGTATCTCTTGGCTGTTTGAAAATACAGGTCCGTTTGCAGGTCTGGTGCTTGGTGGTACCTTCTCCTTGATCATCATGACAGGTATGCACTATGCGTTGATTCCTATCATGCTTGGCTCAATTGCAACGTTGGGCTATGACTACATGATTCCGATTATGGGAGCAGCTAACCTGGCTCAGGCTGGTGCTGCACTCGGCGTATTTTTAAAATCAAAAAATTCCAAAACCAAAACAGTGGCTTTCTCTACGAGCTTGACAGCTATTATGGGTGTAACCGAACCTGCAATGTATGGAGTAAATATGCGGTTTAAAAAACCGTTTATCGCAGCGTTGATCGGGGGAGCCATCGGCGGGGGCTTCATGGGCTTGTTTGGCACAAAAGCGTATGTTATGGGTGGACTGGCTGGTTTGCCTGGTCTGGCGATGTTTATTGGACCGACTTTCTTGTATGCTGTTCTTGGTCTCATTATCGCATTTGTGGCTGCTGCAGTGGTTACTTACTTCATGGGCTTTGAAGATGTGAAGGAAGAAGAAGTACCACAAGCATCAGCAGTAGCTGGCGGAGATCCCTCTTCTGGGGAAGTAGGTCAATCTGCTGTAGCCTCACTGCCAAAAGGTGAGAAAATCCCGGTATACAGCCCGATTATGGGTGAAGTTAAGCCGCTCAGTGAAGTCAATGACCCTGCTTTTTCTCAGGAAATCATGGGTAGAGGATGGGCTATTGAGCCATCTGAAGGTCGAGTTGTTTCTCCAGTTGAAGGTACCGTATTCTCCATTTCCAAAAGTGGACATGCCGTAGGCTTGGTGAGTGATTCCGGGCTTGAAATGCTCATACACGTTGGGATGGACACAGTTAAACTGAAAGGCCTTCATTTTACCTCTCATGTGAAAGCAGGGGATCGAGTAAAGGTAGGCGACCTCTTGCTGGAGTTTGACCTGGCGGAAATTCGCAAGGCTGGTTACGAAACGATTACACCTGTTATTGTTACGAACGTAGCTCAGTTTAGTGAACTGGAGCCTGCTGGAAATGAGCATAAAGTGGTTAAGGAACAGGAGCTATTTTATACAGTAATTATCTAACGACAACAAAAGATTGTACGTATAATCTAACATCAATCGTTGGATTAACAAAAGGCAGGTCTTCGAAACAGGAAGACTTGCCTTTTTGCGTTTTCAATGTAATCCCCCAAAGCTATACTGGCTTCAACATATTTATTTAAACAAAACCTACAAAAATAGTTGGTATTGTGGTATAGTAATCAACGGATTGAAGGGTCACTTTATAAAATATAACAAGTTTGGAGGAAATGATATATGGATACCTTCTTTATCATTTTGAACGTAGTAGTGCTGCTTTTGCTGCTCGGCGTGTTAGTCTGGATGCAGAAGAAGCATATTTCTTTTACAAAAAGGGTGTTTGCCGGACTGGGCTTCGGGCTGATCTACGGGGCTATTCTTCAATACGCCTATGGGGCGGGCTCGGAGGTCATTACGAAATCGGTTGACTGGTTCAACCTGGCAGGTAATGGTTATGTTCGTTTGCTGCAAATGGTAGTTATTCCGCTCATCATGGTGTCGATCATTTCGGCTATTATGAATTTGAAGGGAAGACAGAATCTTGGCAAAATAAGCGTGTCTATTATTGCAGTACTGCTAATTACAACGGCTATTGCCGCTTCGGTCAGTATTGTGACCAGCTTGTCGTTCGATCTTAAAGCGATTGAGATTCAAAGTGGGGAAAAGGAACAAGCTCAGGGCTTGAAGATGGAGGAACGTCTTGGAACAGTTCAGGATATGACGATTCCACAGCAGGTGCTGGAATTTATTCCATCCAATCCTTTTGAGGATATGACGGGAGCACGTCGTACTTCGACGCTGGCAGTAGTGATTTTCTCGGCTTTTATCGGGGTAGCTGTGCTTGGACTGGATCGTAAAAAGCCAGAGCAGGCGCAAACCTTCCGTAAAATAATCGACGCCGTGTACGCTGTAGTGATGCGGATTGTGACGCTGGTGCTGAGATTGACGCCTTACGGTATTTTGGCGCTGATTACTAAAGTTGTAGCCACGACGAATCCGGATGAAATCTTGAAGCTGATCAAGTTTGTACTCGCTTCTTATGTGGCTCTGTTGGTCATGTTCGTCATTCATCTTATTTTGCTGGCTCTGTTCGGCTATAACCCAGTAACGTATGTGAAAAAGGTATTGCCTACGCTGGTTTTTGCCTTTACATCCCGTTCCAGTGCGGCAACGATTCCGCTAAATGTTGAAACGCAAACGAAAAAGCTTGGTGTGTCAGACGGCATCGCGAATCTGTCTGCCACCTTGGGAGCGACCATTGGACAAAACGGCTGTGCAGGTATTTATCCGGCTATGCTGGCGGTCATGATTGCACCAACCATGGGCATAGATCCGACGAGCTGGGATTTTATCCTCACGCTCATTCTGGTCGTTACGGTTAGTTCCTTCGGCGTGGCAGGTGTAGGCGGTGGTGCCACCTTCGCTTCCCTGATCGTGCTTTCCACCATGAACTTGCCCGTAGCCTTGGCGGGCTTGCTTATTTCGGTTGAGCCATTGATTGATATGGGACGCACAGCGCTGAATGTCAATGATTCCATTACGGCAGGACTTATTTCAGGCAAGGTGCTCAAGGAGAATGATCAGGATGTGTTCAACGATCAGGGTATGGATCTAGATACGACGGTAAGCTCTTAAGTAAACGATAAAACGTATCGTGTGCGGAGCAGCCTACTATCATTACTGTAGTAGATATAGCACACGCAACGATGCACCTCAATGTTCAGAGTCGGCCATCAGGCCGGCTCTTTGTTTGGTTTCATCGCAATGTAATTTATAGCTGTTCACAAATCCTGATCTGTGATACATTAAAATAATGTTTTTCCGGCTTACTCCGGATGAACCGCGGTTCGCAACCATCCCGCGCTATCAAAACTAGGAGGATTTCATGTTTAATTTGCTATGGGGGGCAGCCTTTGTCCTCGTCAATTTTATGTTCTTTTTGTTATGTTATCGTTTGTTCGGTAAAAAAGGGCTGTACGCCTGGATTGGTGTGGCTACCGTACTTGCCAATATTCAAGTAACCAAAACCATTGATTTACTCGGTATTACGACGACATTGGGAAATACAATGTATGTCTCTATGTACATGGCCAGCGATTTGCTGAATGAAAAATATGGGCCTAAAGAGGCACGCAGAGCGGTGTGGTTCGGTTTTTTCACCTTAATCATGACGACGCTAACGATGCAGATGGCGTTGGTGTTTCAGCCTAATGCAACTGATTTTGCCCAGGCGCCGATGCAGCAATTATTCGGACTATTACCCAGACTTGCGCTTGCCAGCCTGACGGCCTATGCGGTTAGCCAATTGCTGGACGTTCGTCTATACTCATGGATTCGCAAGTTTTTCCCGGAACGCCACCAGCTCTGGATTCGGGGCAATGGCAGTACGATGATTAGCTCGTTTATGGATACGCTCATTTTTTGCAGCATCGCCTTTTACGGCTATGAATGGGGAATATGGCTGGAGCTACTGTTCACCACCTATATCTTAAAATTTGTACTAACCGCGGCGGGTACACCGATATTGTACATCGCACGCAACTTCCGCTTTGCAGAAGAGGAGGGGCAAACGCTCAAGCCGTAATTTGGCTTGGGGTTGCTCCTCCTTTTTTTGTATAACTAATGTACTCGTTCAATGAAGCTTACAGTTGCTTATATTGAAGTATGGTGGTTCTTCTAATCAAACCTTGTACTATAAAGGAGGCTATAGGAAAGATGCAGTTTACCCCATGTATCCGGTGTGAATTTCGTTATGTGACGCAAAGGGCCAGAGAAATTTTTATGGCAGAGAAAATGGCAGGAGAACCCTTGCTATGTCTGCATTGTATCGGTGAGCTTGCAGGTAAACCAATGAATCAATTCGGTAAAAATGTTTATTCTCATGAAGTTGAACAGTCTAATCGGCAGCATATTCCGAGGTCGTCTATTGAGGGGTGTAGACCCTGTATGAAGAAACGAGGACGATGAAGAGATTAAGTACGTCGCTACAGTTAAAACATCCAATACTTCACTTATATTGAGATCGTCAGGAAGGTGGTTTGCTCCAAGGTCAAGTTGTCACGGGTTCAAATCGCCATAAACATTAGAATGGAATAATAAACTGGAGGTTTTTAAGAATGGGAATGACGAAAAACAAAAAAATGTTGATTAAAGGCGCAGGCAAGTTTATGGCTAAAATTCCAAATAGTGATGAACTTATCACGATTGGAACACTGAACAACATGCTTTTGGACATCCAACTGGATATGCAGGATATTGAGGGTGGTGATTCCAGTGTGCCCCTGGATGCATTGCTTCGTAAAAAAACCATTGATATTACAGCTCAAGATGCCAAATTTGACTTAAATCTGGTCCGTCTCGTCCTCGGTTCCAAGCTTCGTGAAGGTGTTAGCGGAGCGTCTTACCGACTGACAACGGAAACCGTGACGGTTCCAGGGGAATCCCCATACCAGGTGCTGCTCACAGAAGCCGCAGCGACAAGTCCTGCTATGAAGGCTTACGAGAATGTAATTACAGGCACAGATGTAACTACGGAAGTTACCGTGATGGGTAATAAGGCAGTGTTCGATACAGCATTGGCCGGAAAAAAAGTAGTGATGGTCTATCCTGTTGCTTTGAGTGGAATTCAGCAGGATGATGATGGATTTGTATGGGAGCTGGAAGAGAAGCACGTTATTCAGGAAGTAAACGGGAAGTGTGAGGCAGAGCTTGTCTTTGGTACCTCGCTGCATACCACGCCTGAAATTTCAGTGCGTACGCTAAATGGAAACAAGCTTCTCAAACGTTCGCTCACCGGAACCCCTACCGAGGAGCAATACCTTGTTGAAGGGGGAAAGCTGATTTTCAATGCAGCGTTGAAGGATGTAGCCATTTATGTAAACTATAAACGCAATGAAGTGGTGGATGTTCTGGATATTTCGAGCAGGGATTTACCGTTGACGGTTCACCTGGTTCATGATGGCCGTTTTGAGCAAAAGGACGGTTCTGTGCAAGGATACCAAACGGAATTGTATCAATGTCGTGTGAAATCCAATTTCACGATTGATGCTCAGCGCCAGCAGGCGTCTACGCATAGTGTAACCTTGACGGTCATTGACCCGGAGCGCTTTGATAACAAGCTCGGCACGATCAAGCGTTATGAGATCGCAACAACATCTGCTAACAACTGATACGTAAGGATGTGTTTTCGAAATGAATGAAAGAGAGTTCACCGTTCCATCTAAAAATGAGCCTTCCAAGTCAGATGCGGTGGTAGAAAGTACAAAGAAGGTTTTGACAGAAGAGGAAGCACAGATCAAAGAAAAAGCTTTCTTTGAAGAGGATGAACAGGTGCGTCTCCGTGACGGTAAAACGTATTATTTGCCTCCGCTTGGGTTAAAGGATGCGCGTAAGCTGATTAAAAAGCTGAACGCTATTGATTCCGGCATTATTATTGCAAATCTGATTCCAGATGACCCGGAAGGTGCGGATCGTTATCATGAGCTGATAGATGTGCTGATGATGGGCTTCAAGCCTTATTATAGCTGGATGACTCCTGAGCATCTGGAGGAGTATGTTGACCTCGAAACGGCCAAGCAAATTATTGATGCCATGATCGGACTGAATGGAATAAAAAAGTCCATGTAGCCACTGAGGATGAGGAGCTGGAGTATGACCGGCAAGCTCCAGTTGACTGGGCGAATCTTTTTTTTAAGCTGGCCCATTATTGTCACCTGGATAAGCATCAGGTTTGGGACCTTACGCTCCCTCAGTTGGGCTACTATCTGGAGCAGTGTCATGACCATATCGAATTTACAATTAAAGTATCCTCCATGTCTGCCGGTGGGCTATGGAACGGGACTGACCCAATGGATCGTTCGGATACCCGCCATACAGGCCGTGAAGAAGTCAGGGAAGACGGCTCATATATGGGCAGCTATAAGATAGCGGACGAAGAAGATATGGCATTTCTGGCTAATATGCTTGGATGAAAGGCACTCCTGCTCTGCTCCGTATGGAGGGGCGGGAGTTTCATTTTATAAAAGGCGGTGAATGTATGGGCAATATAGAGACTGATGTGCTTGTGGAGCTACAGGCATTTATTCAGACACTAAGGCATTCTTCTAATGAAGAGAAGCAGGGGCTGGCTTTCCCCATGAATGAATACATGAGCAAGGTGCAGAGGGATCAAAGCAGAAAGACGCTAAACGCTGAAACAGCAGATATACGAACAGGCTCTATGAAGTATATCCGTATGCGCAGGCACCAAGCTCAGGACTTGCAAAGTGTACTCCGTCATCAGCGTGCATTTCATATGCCAGAAGTCATGACGGAGCTGACCAGAAATGAATATCTGACACATGCAAACATACACCCTTCCTACACGATCAACTCCGGTGACGTCATCGTCCATGTGACATTGCCTAATGTCACGAATAACGTAAGTCCGACCCAACTGGAAGCGATCGGTCACGGACTGGGAAGAGGTCTTAAAAACGGTAGAGCCGGAAGCTTACGGGATCAGCTTCTTATGAATCCGACCACCGCTTATCGTAGCAGTACATCATATTAATCCATACTCCGTTGTACCGGAGTAAACATCATTTTTAATGACAGGAGGTATACATTTGACTCAGCAAAGCCCCAATCAATCAGAAGATGTGATCTACAAAAAGCGACTATTTTACGATAACGGAATTCGTTTTGTCGAGGTTAAGGCCAAGCTAATCAGCGAATACAAGCCACCGGCTCCCCATCTGAAATCTCATGTTCATGAAACGTTTTCCTACTCAGCAGGCTTGGTCAACCGTGGAACCTCACATTATACAGCGAGCCTAACGCTGCTATTCTACAGTAAAAAGGAATACGCGGACTGGCTATCTTTTATAGGCTCAGAGCACAAATACTATGATGAAAAAGGCACGATCTATCTGGGCGTTGTGACAGGTAAACCAGATATTCAAACGGCGGAGCTGGAGACTAAATATATCATCCAGGTCCAAATGTCACTTATTCGTAAGCAAGGTGATGAATATCGCTGCAAAAGTCAATTCATCGACCTCAAGGGCCATTGGGCATCGAGCTATATTGAGGAAATGGAGCAGCGTGGTATGGTGCCCATCCCTGCGGATGAAGGCGAAATCAGTCCTTATTTCAGACCGGACGAGGGTTGTACCCGGGCAGAGGGAATCACCTTTTTGATGAGATCCTACAGGTATGTGGACCGGATTCTAAGGGGGTATTGAGATGAAACGCTGGATTGATGTAGATCCACTGGATTGGTTTTATAGAGATATGTTAGATATGGCACGTTTGGGTCTGGATGCCCGCAACGAGCACAGCTTTATCGAGGGGATGCCCTACGACACTTTTGAACAAGGACATGAACGCATTGTCAAGCGCTTTGTCACATTCGATGGTCAGCAGGAATTTGCCATTCCCGGCTATCAGATGCATATTGACAATCCAGTTTCGGTTTTCGTCGCTGGAGCTCAGATACAGCCTGAAAGAGTGGACAACGGAAAAATAACGATGCCCCAGCCTTTATCCGGCGGACTTGAGGTGGTATGTATTGCTTATGGCAGACCCGCTTATCAGGAGGATGGGTGTGTTCATAGGCCTTATGTTGAGAAGGATGAAAGTGCGATTATCCTGCCATCTGCGACCTTGTCCATGGCGGCTGAATATCAGAGCCCAACGAAATATCAGCCGGAGACGGTCACGGTTCTGGGAACCAAGCTCAAGCGGTTGTCTGTGAAAATCCAATCGGAAGAAAATCCAAAGGAAGTGATTAAGAAAGCATTCGGCTTCAGGCAGGATGGATTTGCGATTCATCAAGGAATTGTGTATCTCCCCTTCAACTATAACGGATTTCCCGCGACTGTCGGATATAACTATCGTGAAGCCGGGAGTGTGCAATTTAAACAGGAGACGGTCGTTGTCAGCACTGCACATGCTCGTTATCATGACCGTTTCTTTCCGAATGTTCGTATGAAAAGAGCACAGTTTCTTGTTCTTCTTCAACAGATGCGGGTGGATATCTATAACAGATATACCGACCGTGGATTGGAGAGCAATACGTATCCACCGAGAACCTTGCAGGATCGAAGCTCTTTCTCAGGCCAATGGTATGAGCAGGCTGTTATGGACTTAATGAGTGAGCAGTTTCTAGACGAAAGCTATGTATTTCCACTCTATGAAAACAATATGCTGGAGCCAGAAAAATGTATTACACGTGCGGAAGCTGTCGTATTTTTAAACCGATTCATAGAATGGGCCCTAGAAAAATTCAGATAGGTGATGAAAAATGACTTTTGAATCCATGAATAAGCACGGACAGGCTCGGGGTCATCAGCCACGCGTCATTGTAGAGCTGGACAAAATGTCCTATGTCCGCAGCTTGCGGCCAAACCAAGACGTTGTTCAATATGTAAAAGATACGGTCGTTAAAGACTTTTTGTCCATTGATGGTGTGACACAACTAACAAGTGAAAAGGAAGCAACAAAGGCTAGCGAGATAGCCCGCCTCTCCAATTTGCCCATGTCCATGCCTATTCTTTCTAGTTCGAAAATGCGTGGGCTTGTTACCGATTCGAATCATATTCAGGGCTTACGGATTACCAGCCGTCACCGTTCAGTGAATCCCAAGCGCCCTCTTCACAAGGGAGTGGACCTGGATTGTGACAAGGAGGATACTATTCATGCCGTATGGGATGGGAGAATTACTGCGGCTGGTGCTGTAAAGGGCTACGGTCACGCTGTATATATTCATCACGGCAACGGCTGGACGACCCGGTATGCTCATTTGAAACCCAATGCGATGATGGTCAAGGTTGGAGATCATGTGAAGGCTGGAGATCCGATTGCTATAGGATGGAACTCGGGTCACAAGCGTAGTAGTGGGGATGGGGATGGAGATGGAGCACATCTTCATTTTGAGGTTCGCAAGGATGGCGAGGATTTGAACCCCGAAGCTTTCCTGCGCGGGGAAAAATCCATACAATTGCCCATTCGATTGCTGGATGCAGCTGTTCAGAATAAAAGCACAGTCACTCCATCGTTGGCAGCTAGCGCCGTCGAATCCTACACGGAATATAGTATGGAAGCGTGGGCTTATTATGTAAATGCTGCAAACTCTGAAGGCATTACAAGAGGCGGAACAGATGTACGGCAGTGGAAGGATTACAAAATTATCGCTGTCGATCCCTCTGTCATTCCGTTGGGAAGTAAGGTTGAGCTGTTGGTAGACGGGAACAATTGGGGCGAATATGTGGCTGATGATACGGCTGGCTCCACGAAGGGCAAACGTATTGAAATTTTAATGGAAAATGCGGAGCAATGCCTCCAGTTTGGACGAAAACCTGTCATTGTGAAAATCAAGCAGTGGGGGGACGGAAGAACTCGCAGCGCAAATTCAGAAGTAGATCAATCCATTCCATCCTACCAGATCGACCGGACCACGGAGAAGGTATCGTATAGCAAGGATTTTACGGCCCAAAAAACAAGTCTGGACCCTTTGAAATACGTGGATATCGTGGGTGCTACACAATTTTTCACCAATGAAACGCCTAATCAGGTCCGTAATGTTTTAGGTTTTCAACGAACAGACGGGGCAGGTCAGGTGAAGAAATTCATGTTTGTGCATGACTGGTTCAAGCCGGGTTGTTTAAGCTGGGCCTATGTGTCGGATATGGATATCCAGGACAGAGTAGAGGTGAAGGTGGACGACCATATAGTTGCCACCATTGAAGGGGTAAATGCCAAAAACGGACTGGCTTATCCTCCCTCTATTCCGGTGCCTGGTGGGCACCACAAAATCGAATTTTCCATGTCCAATCCTTCTAAGGCGTCAAGAGGCAATTTCGGGATCACTTTCCTGAAAGCCAGAGAATTTGATGTGAAATCCGTCTCAGCCAAAACAGTCTGGACGTTCGAAGACCCGATGAGCACAATAAATGATTGGACTCCCGATCAGCAGGTAGTGGTGACGGATCTGGGGGATCAGCAGAAGATATCCACAGCACGGGAAGAGGCTGGTATTGAACGGACAGGGAAGATAAACAAATTTCCATTTACGATGCAGTTCCGAATTAAGGCCGATCAGGGAACACAAGGGAAAATAATAATGTCCAATGGCTCCAAAGCCTTTGTGGTCAAGGTTACAGATCAAGGGGTTTCTACGAATGTCAGCTCCTATAGCCATAACCATATGAGCGAGTACACCGATTATGTAGTAACCTGCCATAACGAAACGGATATGGATGTATATATAAAAAGCATACTGCCGGGGGGAAACGAACAATGGGAAAATACCCGGGTACGCGGCGTATCCGAGGATGATACGACGAACAGACTTCGATTTTCCGTATTCAGCGGTGGTCTGTATATTGCAGAGGTAAAATATGCCTTTCATGATTACTCTATTGAGCAGTTTGCCACCCGTATCGCAGATACGTATAAGGAGAAATGGTATGACGTCGGAGGGTTTCAGTATGAGGATACCGCTTCACTGGAACGGGATGTGATGAACTGGGAGGTTCATTCTCACATGGATATGTCCTCGACGTCAGCCACCGTAACTTTAAATAATGCCAAAGGGATCTACTCCCCATCCTTGGAACGGTACGCTGCATTTTCGGATGGGAGGAAGCAGCCACCTAACGAGTTTACCTATTGGGAGGAGGGGGAGCGACGACATCTGATTAGTGAAGGGACCCCCATCCGTATTTATGCAGGCTACGGCGATGAGCTGGTACGTGTATTTACAGGCATGATCAAGGGTGAAATTGAGGAAAATGCCGAAAGAAGAACGCTTACGTTTCACTGTGCAGACCGTTATGACATGCTGGAGGAATTTATATTTTATAAGGATATGATTTACCCTCCAGAGGAAGCGTATGCCGGGGACGGCGGCGCCTTTGCCTGGATGAAATCCAGTATTGTAAAGGATATGGTGGTCGCAGCCGGCCTTGATTCATGGCGTGTGCACGGTGAAGATTGCCAATATCCCAATTGGGATATAGACGAAACGGTATATGCTGATGTGCAGAAGGGCAAGCACTCCTACATGAGATTTGATCCCAAGTCAGGAGAGCTTCAGACGATTCCCCAAGATCAAGATCGTATGAAAACAGCAGAAGGCTGGGAAAATCCTTTCGTAGCAACGGTTTCCTTCAAGGCGGGAACAAGGGCATCAGATGCTATACAATCGCTCATACAGGATTTGCCCTATGATGTCAGATGCGATCGTTACGGAACGTTTAGATTGAAACGAATGAATTTTCTGGATACTCCGGATTGGGATCAGATAGCGCGTTCCAAGTGGGAATTTACAGAGGATCATTTGCTTGAAATGACGTCTTCTACCGACTACTCGCGTGTTCGCAACCATCTGATGATTTCTGGTTCTGAGGGGTTAACGGAGCATTTTCTGGATAAAAGCCTGATTGTCGCCACCAAAGGGAATATGAGAACCGCCGGATTACAGCTACCGTGGATTGAAGAGCAGGATGGTGCATCCATGCGTGATCTCAAGCAGCAGATAGCGAATAAAGTATTTTTTGATATGAAAAGACAAGCCCGTACCAAAAACATTGTTATTCGCGGTAACCCCCTCATAGAGCTTTTGGATGGGTGTTATGTGTATGACAACCATACCTCTAATGCAGGATATTATCTGATTAAGGGCAACAGGCTGGTGGGTAATGAATGCGGTATGGTCAACTATCTGGAGCTAACCTGGTCCGCTCTGCCTGCAACATCCTGATTTTGGGGGTATGATCCATAACATAATAAAAGGAAATGGCATTACGCAGCCTGCGTTAATTGTCATTTCTTTTTTCTTATATTGAAGGAGAAGGTGAGGTGTGAGCTTTGGAAAACCAGAATTTTACGAACTCCAACGAGGTATTCCCGATTATTGATCTGATCCGACGTGAAGTACGCAAGGAAAGGGTACATGCGGGTCAGACGGACGACTTGTTGGAAAAAAAGGCTCCGGAGGAGCCCAATGTCATGACCATCGACGTGGCCCGTGAAATGCTTCAATATCCTGCATTGGTAACGTCAGTGCTATACACCTATGATAACGGCTTGCTGGAACGGCTAACGCTGTACCGGGACGATCTGTTGCAGGTGACCGGATTTTTCATTGAATTTGAAGCCTCCACAACCCTGAATGCAGAAATGGAAGAAGAGGCTGATATTCCATCGTTAAACGCTATACGTGGAAGCATTATTCGTGAAAATGGTTTGTTCAAAAATCTGACTCTTGATTATGTAAGGGCGGTGTAGTCGTTGTCCAGTGGTGCTAATTTTGCAAGCTATATGGTAGGAGGACGTTTGGACCCGCCTTTTATGCCAACGAAGACCCAACCGTACATTGTGGGCAATCGGATTGAATCCCGAGGAATTGGCAAGGTAGAAAGCACAATGCAAGTCAGCCATGATTGCGAGCTGCTTGCGGTAGCTGTGGGAGCATCCTTTTATGAGTCCAGCGATTATTGGAATCTGTATGTAGGGGATAAGCTGGTATGCCAACGTATCTTCACGAAGGATCTACCTGAGGGGATGTATTTTACAGCCGTTATTCCTTGTCCGACAGGGACGGAATTTCGTTTTGAGTTTTTTAATGAAGGCGGCAGGAACAAGGATATATGGGTGAATTATCAAATGCTCCAATAGAAAGGAGGTGAAACATCATGCCAGAGGATAGTCCTTGGTTGGAAATGCTCGTTAACGAAGATCAGCTATTGAGCCAAATCGTTACCCTGTGCTCTCAAAACGGATGGGATATTGTGGATGAATTTCATAAGGTCGTGTATTCGAGCCGACTGGTCAAACCCACGATTCAGCGATTCTCTCTTCCACTCGTCAACTCCTATGTAGATATTCCCAAGCTTGCGCATAAGGGTGACTACTATGTGTATTTGGATGGCGAGCTTATGCCTTCTTCCTATTATTTGGCAGAAGAGAAGAAGGATGGCGGACAACGTATTCGCTTCGCGTCAGGGGTTTCAGGAGAGGCGGCTGTTTATTACAGTGATCTGAATGGCTCGGAGGAATTTGAATTTGTCGTAGCCAAGCACTACATTTTGCGAAATGTATCAGGGCATCTTTTTGGCATGGCTATGCTGGGCAGTGTGAAGGAAAAGCTGCACAATACAGGCTCAAAAATCCCGTTTGCTGTTTACAGAAACCATGCCGGTTGGGGAACGCAGTTGGAGCCACAATCTGACGGGATATTCTCTTGGGCTGTTCAGAAGATCGAAGAGGACAATCTGTTTGAGCGTCATACGATGTATTTTTATCAATTGGAAAAGTTCGTGAATACGAGCAGAATGATTGTAGGCTGGGATAAATCTGCTGATTTTAAAAGGCTCGCTTTGGATGTAGAGATTCAATCTTCGATGTGGGGGCTGCACGATGAGACCCAAGCGCTTCAATTTATGATTACGCATCAATTCCCTCAATTCTACCAATCTCCTTACGTTGCTTCGCGGACGCGGATTCCGCAAATGGATCGCTATGAACAGGTAGCCTCCATGAATGTGAAATTCACGAACTGGTGGCAGGACAGCAAGGTGCAGCTTAGAGGCTACGTGGATGCAAAGACTGTCATGTTGGTTTTGCTGGCAGATACAGCACCTGCCTGGGAACGTAATGCAGTACCTTCGATCCCGATCTATATGGGCGATTTTGATGTCAAGGGCAATACCCATTCGATAATGAACGAGAGTTGCGTTTTTGAACTGAATGGCGGTGAAGAATCTCGCAAAGCAACCTTTTTCTCCGATAGTCCTATGGTTCATACCAGATCGACGATGAAGGTGTGGTTATCGGGAGATGTGGCTGCGGAATCAAACTATATCTCTCTACGTATTGCAGGTCACGAGCTTGTAAAGCTACGAACGACGGAAGCCCTCACCCCCGCCCGTTCTAAAGATCAGGCAGAGTACCTTGGAGAGTTCTCTGTTTACGGGGTGGATGGTAAAAATTCATTTGACTTGGAAGTGTTCTCTTCTTCCGGAGTTGATGGCTTTAGTCCTGTTTCCGCAAGAGCCTGGGTGGAGCTTCAAATCTATACAGAAAACGCGGGGGCTACAGCCGCTCTATTCGCAGGGACTGCATTTGCAAAAGACGGCTTAAGTTTAGAGAGTGCGCTCAGTCAATCGGCCCGGTTTGACTATGATGATGCAGATCCAAAACGTTATCAGGATACGCTTATGCCGATGTTAAAAGAATATCCTGTTCATCCGAGTAACGGTATTGATTCTGTCATGGTCAAGAGAACAAAGTATGGTGCGCGTTATCAATCGTACTATTTTGCCTGGACTGTTCCGTCAAACAGGATGCCTCCCTTGCGGGAGGACACGACTGGAGCCAAGCACGTCCGAGCCTGGAACAACAGCGATATGAGCAGTGCCTATCAGTATCAGTTTAATCCATCCCGCTACACGGAGCAGGTACATTCTTCGAGAGCTATATTAATACATCCGGAAGATGGTACACACGGAACACTACGAAATGTTATTTTACTGTCGCCCCTAACTATAATGAACGGGGATGAGCTGGAGGCCGTTGATGAACACTGCACCGATGGAGAGGTTCCTAAGCATCAGACGTATTCTTATTATCTGACAGAGGGCATATCACCATTAACCAAGCGGGCAGCGACACCTTATCGTCCAGCGGGCATCGGTATTCTGAAGGCGGGGAATCTTCGGAGGCCAGAAAAAACGTTACCTGTCTCGACGCCTCCGCTCGCTGTATCCCTGACACCTTCCCATATTTCGGTCCATGCCGGGGAGGGAGTGGAATTGATGTCTTCCTATAACAAGCATTCTCCGGTATTGATCTCCAACTGGTTTGCATCAGGTGGTGCGAATCCAGAAGGCCATACGGTGAATAACGCCCGCTTTACTTTTCAGAAAGAGGGGAAGTATACCGTAACCTTTACCTTAACGAATGAGCTGGGACAGACAGGAACGGCGACAGCGGACATTGACGTAGTTAAGTAGCAAAGAACACAATCGTAGTTCAAAGAAAGGGGAGAAACAAATGTCATTCATTGATACGACAGCAGCAGCATTTACTCCAAAAGTAACGGAAGCGGACCTGCAACCCCGTTTGGGAGAGTTGCTGGCTACCGCAGGCTGGAAAGTCGCAGCCAATTATAAAAGGGTCATTTTCGACGCCAATATAACTCATCCCTCAGATGTAGTGAGGAATTATACAAATTTCCGTATTACGGTTGCCGAGCATTTTATATATGCCAATAAGGATAATCAATGCTTTGGTATCGCCATCGCCGGAACATGGTACCCTCGATTGGCTGATTATGTGAAGCGTCCGGATAAAGACACCTACAAGCAGTTTGGGGAATGGGCAACAAATGAATTCCGCAAATACCGACTGTCCCATACTTTATACGTGTACATGCTGGAGGATTTGAAAGGATTGAAGCCAGACGGTTCGGATGTTGTACTGGCCTGGAACGATAATTCTGAAGCTGGACAGCTTCGAGCAGCGTTAGATATCGAGGTAGAGGAATCTGCCTGGAAAACATCGGCTAGCGGTCCTATGTTTACAGTTACCAAAGCAGAAGGTGCGCGTATGCAGTCTCCGATTATGCAAGCAGGTCTGCGCTACAAGCTGATGGAGTCTTATTACAACAACTCTTTTAATTATCCTGTCCAAAACACAAACTGGTGGAGTGATTCTGAAATTTCCGTGAAGGGGACTCTTTCGGACACGAATTTCTTTTTCACCATTCAGTGTGATAATGTACCTGCTCCAGAAAACAATCTGGTTCCGATCATTCCACTCTATTTTGGCAAGCTGGACCCCGTCGAGGAAGGTGATAACGTTTATGCTTTATTTGCAGGAACGGTTCCGATCAGGGATACGGTGAATGGAGTCGCTACGTATGACTTTGACGATACTACCAGCAGACAACCCCATATTATGCCTTTATTAAAATCATATCCTAACTTTCCGGCTAATGGTTTGGATAATATTATGGTAAATCGCGCCAAGCTGGGTGCTAGATATCAAGCCCATTATCTTTCCTGGAATTCGCCACCCAATCTCATGCCGCCAGCCAGAACCTCTGTTGACGGTAAGAAAGATTACCCGCGCGCCTGGAATCATGCTGAAAATCCTTTGTACAAATACACTTTCAATCCTTCTCGTTACAGTGGGAAGGTGCATACCTCCAAGGTATACGTTATTCACCCCGAGGAGGGTGTGCGCGGTACATTAAAAGATACGATCTCTTTGGCTGCCTTTTCGTTTAATGCCAACAAATTAAGAGTCAAGCGGGCCAACTGTCCTGATGAATTTGATGTATACCGTTACTTCTTGATCGAGGGGATTTCCCCACTGACCAAAAAACCCGGTACTCAATTCAGATCCGCGGGCATTGGCTTGTATGTGAACACCGTAGATGATGAAGGAAATGAAATAAAACCAACTACCCTGTAGTGTAGCTTGGCTAATCTAATAGTAGAGGTGATTGATTGTGTCGTGGTTTGATGGAGATGCTACTTTTCAACTGTTTCCGCAGGAATTAGAGAAACAATTCAATGCTCATGGCTGGAACACGTTTATTAAATACCGGGCCGTAACCGGGAACCCTAGAAATACGGCGACCAAATTCGCTGACGTCCGATTGTTCAGGTCCATGGGCAGTGACGGTCAGATACGTAATTTCGGCATGGCTTTTGGTTACGGTGGAACGGTCAAACAGCCCGGGGAGATGGACTTTATCTCACAAAACTCCATGCTTGGAGAAGCACAACGGGTACAAGGTAGTGACACGCAATTGCAGGTTGTCGTACGGCCTGTAGAGGCGGACTCGGAGATGCTGTATAAGAATGGCGTATTCGTTCAGAAGACAGAATATACCTTTGAGCCTTACAGTGGCGTGTTTAAGCTGAACAAAGCTGCACTGGCAAGCGATCAATTTACCGTATCCTATGCACCTGCTGCTAATGCTCCAAGTCTGCCCAAACGTTTATTTTTCTTTACCTTCGATGATGTACGTTCGGAAAAGATCGTAGAAGCTGTAAATAACGGAGTAAGGGTAGGCGATCCTGAATCCCTTCTTCCTGACGGAGATGGAACTCGTCGAGAATTTAAAATACCTGCTGACACGACCATCAAGGCAGGAAGCGTCCGGTTATATATTAATCAGGTAGAGGTTTCTCCTACCGATTTTACGGTTGACTACGATACCAATACGATTAAAATCCCAACCACGGTTAAGGCGCCGGATGCCGGCAGTGAGCTTCACGCTTCTTATATCAGGGTATTGGCGGGTACAGGAACAGAAATGATTAATTTCGGGGATGTAACTACCCGGAATTTTGACCCGGATTCCGGAACAAGCTTAATGGACGCTGTATACTCCTGCATATACTATATCTATCCTTCGTTGCCAACAGCTTTGTCCTTTACTTCACTGGATAACTATACTCGGGGCTGGCAGCGCGATTCCAGCATATATTATTGGGGAAACTTCAACAAAGACCGTATTGTCATGTTTCTGCGTCCTGACCCTACCTCGGGTCCAGAGAACACATACTTTGCACCACTTTACATTGGCAAAATGACCACGCTTGGCAAATCGCCAAGAAAAAATCACGTTCTGATCTCCGGATGCCGGGAAAAGGACGAAGTGAAATGGAAAAAGGATATGAAGCTGGGTGCCACCTACGTAGACTATGGACTGAATACCTCGAATGGTAACAGCTCCGTACAGCTTCAACAGTCTATTGGCGGAACGTATTATCAGCAGCATTATCTCGCCTTCATTACACATGATAAACAGGTGGATGCGGGTGAGTCCCGTTTCAATCCTTCGGTCTACAGCGGAAAATACCATATTTCTCCTATGTATGTGGTTCATCCCAATGACGGTTTTGTCGGTAAGCTGGATGAATGCTACGCTGTTCATCCGAAAAATATCTCTCAGCTCGACGAGCTGGAGGTCGTAGAAACGACAGATCATGAAATTCTGGGCACAGGTAATGGGAAAAATAAGGTGTTCCATTTATCTCATCAGCCTTCATTAAAAGATGATGGTACACCCTTCAATCTGGTGATCAAAGTCAATTGTGTCGAGGCCAAATTTGGCACGGATTACACATTGGATCTGGAAACCAAGCAAATCATGTTCCTGGACGGTAAAGCACCGAAGGCGGATGAAGAGGTTCTGGCCACCTATGAGTACAAACAGATTTACCGTTATACCTTGGCGGATACACCTGTGAGTCCGTTCACGCTGGCTACCATCAGTCCATTCGCTCCGATCGGCTTGGGTATTCTGAAGGAAACGCTTGTTAAGAACAGTTAACCTACAGGGTTAAAGGAGGTCGGCGGTGACATGCTGGACGGTAAAAAATCTTACCTGATCAGTATCACCGCCCTTTTTTCTAAAAAGGGCTATGAACTGTCATTTGGTACAGACATGATCTTGGATACACAGCGGGATACGCGTTACCATCTGTCTGCTCCTGTGAATAGTACGTACCGAACGCTGAGGCAGGATACGTTAAAGAATGCATCCAAAGCTCCCTATTCCGCTACAAGTTTATTCGGGAGCGATTGGAGAGAGGCAGCGATTGCTGGTGAATTCGAGGGTCAAACCGTGGAAGCCGTTCACTCGACCATTGTATCTTACCTATCCGATATTCACAGGCATTTTAGAGGAGAAATCAGACAGAATGCGCAGCAGCCTTCACGTTCCACAGCGTCAGATGCGCGTTGGAAAATGGGTAGCAAGATCCATTCCATGGAACATGCAGATTCTGTACAGCAGGGATATAGGCAGGAGTCCATTCAGGCTGATTCTATTTTTAATGCGGTGCAGGAAGAAGACGCTGTTTCTGAAATGAGGCAGCAGGTAGAGGCTTCAAGTGATGCATATGAATCCGGGAGGGATTTCTTCATCTATGAGGGACTTCTTGATGCAGGCTCTGGATCTGAGCAGCGTCAGGGTAAACGATCGCCTTCTTCAGAATCTGCAATTCACGGAGAAACGGTGAAGCAGGGAGACAACGTTGAACAACAGACGGTTATTCACCAGATATTTCAGGATCGAGAAGTAGTGGTAGAACAGCAAAACGCGGCAGAAAGCCTTGCGATGGAAACTCTCTTCCAGCCAGCAAGTGAGGCGTTGCGCTATCGAACCGATATTCGGGATGCCCTGATTGAGACATCAGAGTCCAGTGTGAAGGAACAGATTTTGGATTCGGACGAAATCAACGATTTAACAAAAGCCGGGAAGCTTGAACAGGTAGTCGGGACTATTCCCGATGATTTGATAGAGACAGAGGCTAGAGCCAAGGATGATAATGCTCCCATGGAAGCTCGTATGGCGAAGTCCGACAAAAGCAAGGATGTCATCATAGATTGGCAGGTGTCTGTCAATCAGCGCCAATTTAAGGATTCCACCGACGATCATAGCACTGCTGCATCGATGCGTTCTGGCACCGATACTGGACATGAACGAATGAGCGCAACGGAGCTGAACCAAGACAAGTCCATGATGATTCAAGAGTCTGCCACAGGTAATCTTATATATCTTCAAGAGGCTACGGAGTCTCAAGGCATGCTGGCTAAAGAGATCCGCTCTGTATATGGCGAACAAGCGATGGGATGGGTTGAAGCGGGAATGGAAAGTAGCCTGCCAGAGGGCTTGCATCAAGTTGACGTACCAGCCACACCAAGCTCGATTGAAAGTGTAATTCATCGAATGCAGGAGACTTTGAACGGCGGCTCACTGGAGGGGGTTCAAGGGCATTCGATGACAGGAAACATGGAATCATCTAATGGCACGATAGGTGTGCAGACAGAAACGGTTACAAGCGGTCTCACATACTCAGGCCGAGACAGTTTGAACGAGCCTGCGAGCGTGGCTAGCTACAATAATGAACAAGTCTATTCTACCAGTCTAGATCAGTATAGAGCAGCTTCTCCATACGACGACTCTAAAGTTCTGCCAGTGGAGCAGAGCAGTACAGCTTATATTCATGCCTCCACAGATGCCGACAATGAACAATTAGGTTCAGCATTATCTGAACATCACGCAACGTTAGACGACTCTCAGCGTGGAGAGCGGATATATGTCAGTGAAGAAGGAGAGTTGGACGATCTTGGTTCTGCCCGTTTTAGTGGCTTGGAGTTGGATGGGCAGCATGGAGAGTTACTTGCAGCTCATGTTCTGAGAGAAATGATTGCGGAATTCCCTGAAATCAGCAAGATGGCTCGAATGCTCCGAATTATGTACGGTGAGCAAGCGATGGAAATGATTGAAGCAGGCATTGAAAATATTGTGGCAGAGGCTGTGAAGGAAGGGACAACTCAGGCTTCGGTTAATCTAATTACAGATAGCGTCATTCATCATTTGGAAACATCATTGGGTGGTGGTTCGCTGGAAGCTATCCAGATTCGTTCGGATCAAGCCAATATTGAGCATACCGAAGGAACGTTACAAACAAACGCTGAACAAGGAAGCAAGTCTTCCGCTGAAAAGGGACAGCTTACGAATTCCGAATCCGGTAACTCCTATTCTTCCAAAGAAGGTGCGTATCATGCGATGGAACATGCAGAAAGACGCATGTCTACCGAAGCTGAAATCCAAGCGTTGGGTAAAGCACTTATTAGCTCGGATTGTGCGAATGTCATGATACAGGGCACGCAAACAGGCAGGACCTTCTCCAGCACTACAGGTGTTACGGATTCCATGGAACAGGGCGTTCTCCAATCGTTTACGGATGGTGAATACAGTCATTTGGAGAGTGCAGCCATGAGCAGTGGAAACTTTGATGCAACGGAGTCAGGGCCGCTGGAAAGTGCACAGTATATTGGCGAAATGGAAGCGGAGAAAGTCGCGTTGGTTCCGTCGGAACGGATAAGCGCAGAAAGCTTGGAAGCGGAGAAAGTTGCACTGGTTCAGTCAGAGCGAATAAGCGTAGAAAGCATGGAAGCAGAGAAAGTTACGTTGGTTCCATCGGAACGTGTAAGCATTGTGAGCGTGGAAGCCGATCGGCATGAGGTTAAAGCTGGCGAGCTTTTAGAACAGATGAAGGAAGCTGACGTGACTTCATTGGAGCACGCTTTGGTCTATCCGGATATTCAAGCGGGCATTATCCATAGCGGCATTTGTGCTGACAATCAAGAGAATAATCAGCTCTCCGATGCTGTTCTCGTTGACGGAGAGCGAGCAGCCTCTATGGAATCCGTTCGCGAGACGATTACAGATGAGATCGATCAGGCAAACAGTATCATGAGAACGAATGAGGCTGTGATCGAGCAGATGCATGGACAAGGTAACAACGTTGAAAATGTACTTGAAGCCATATGGGTTCACGGGGAAGGCTCCAGTGGTGAAAAGCAGACCTACACGAGTATCCGAGACGATTTTGAAATAGCTACGCCAGGAGATATCAGCAGAATGGTGGATATGCAGGAGTTGGTACAAGGCCAAGCCAACGAAAAAACGTTGGAGGCGGTGATGCCTGCTCATACCGATGCAGAGTCTATTTTAAAAATAGAAGAAACCGACCTGCATGCTATATCTGAAGGAACTCGCAAGAAGAAGGTCATGTCTACAAATATTGAGGATGAACACCAACAAGCTAGCAGAAAGAAAAAGGTAATAAAAACACAGATTACAGATGCAGAAGAGGGTACACGTTTGAAAAAAACAGCTACTGTTCGTATCGAAGCTCCAGAGTCAGCCAAGCGGCATAAAACCCTGAAGACGGTGATTGAGACTCCATCCGAAGCTACGAATCAATCGTTACCGGGCATGCCTAAACGAAAAATATGGATGATTATGGGCAAGATCGCTTCTTGGAACATCTGGAACTGGAAGAAGACAAGGTAGGTGATAGAAATCTCATGGGGATTTACAAGAAATGGAGTGGATTGATTTTTGATGATGCGTTCCTAAGTGGAGAAATCCATTCCCGCTACCAATTATCTCCGACAACGGCTTGTACCCTGGATACAGGCTTGCAGCAGTTAATCATGTCCCACACAGAACCGGAAACCATGCTTTTGTTTGATGCACCAAAGGATGAGCCTACCCTGCTGTTAGAAGTTACTGCTGACTATGTTCCTATTGCATATGGTGACGAGGGGGGGATTGTCATCTGGCAGGATGGCTACCATCGGCTGGAATTCCTGGAGAGTAAGGATACGACAACCCGGGAGTATAGCCGATGGCGGGCAGAGAAAAAGGGCAACCGATGGATTTTTTATGCTGATCGCGGATTGGGGTGGGAGCTATTTGACTCGGCTGATCTGTCGGCTGAAAAAATAGGTGTCCTCTTAAAAAATCCACAGCGTGATGAATATGAAAAACTTCGTTTAGACAGGCTTGTGTTATGTAAAAGCAACAAAATAACGATGGGGAATTTGCCGGAGGGCTATTCCGTGTTTTTATGCGATTCCGACGGATATGCTATTGCTTCCTCTAAAGTAGAGCCCACATGGACAGGGGCTCATCTGGAGCTTCCAACGATGCCCTTTAGCGGAATACTGAGGGTTTATGATGAAAATGGAGTTCTTTTATCGAGCCTTGGGGCAATGGATATGTACGGTGGTGATCTGTATCTGTATGGTACCGATCTTCGTGTGCTGTGGAAGGATAAAGAGCTTAGTTTAAGCGGGGAAACCTACCTGGGCACGATGTATGACAATACCATACAGGTTCAGATGGAGCTATATAATCCCTCAAAAAATAAGAAGGCCGAGCAGATCTCCATGGGTATCCTGAAATATCTGGAGGAATTTGGTTATGAATGGGCGGACTTGAGCCATGATGATGGATCAGATCATCCTCAAGGGGATTATATGCAGCGACTCCCTATGGGAACTCTCCCCCCCGACGGCAAGATGAAATTCTGGATGAGGATAGAGCGCAAAAATGAGCACTTTGGCATCAAGCCTCTTCATTTTATTTTGGATATTACTCATATATAAGGAGGTGTTGGATTTTGGCTGGTACGAAGATGACGTTGCGCAGATATGGAAATGAACTAATCTATTGGAACGAGCAGGAGATTATTGTGGATCAGGCCTACCTGGACAAGAATAAAGACTTGTACATCCGTCTGACACATCCTTATATATTGGGTACAAAGATGCTGGACGTATATCTGAATGGGCAGCATTTGCTGGTTCAGGGTGGATATGAGGAAGTGGACGAAAACACGATTCGTCTCGATTTGGGTACTTATCCGCTGGAGCATCCCTTGGCAGGACAGCACATTCCTCTCGTGATTAATGATGAAATATATATCCGCACCTGGAAGCCTGAGTATCGTCAAGGGGGCGGAAGCGGTATTGATGATCTCAGGTTCAAAAGACTGGAGGAAGAAATTGCATCGGCCCGTAAATATACGGAGCGTGATGTCCAGTTTCACCGCCTAGATGACAGGCTGGATTATATTCAGGAGCGGGCAGAGGTCAAAACGATGGTATTTGTGCTGGAACGAATTCCGCTGGGTCCCTGTAAATATGAAATGAGGTTCCCCTTCGAAGGTAAGATCAGAGAAATATATGCTTCTTGCGGAGTGTACGGGACGAGTAAAAGTGAGTTTTCCATTGAAAAATGCTCACAGTATGACTATGAAACATTGCCGCGATGGACTAATATTTTCAGCCGCAACCTGACCATTCATGCAGGTGAGAAGTCTAGTAATACGAGCAACTTACCCTATGTTCTGTCCGATCCTCTGATTCAAAAAAATGATCATTTTCGTATTTACACTCATGTGGCAGGCGAAGGCTTAAGAGGCCTGACCCTAGAAATTGTCGTTACTATATAAAATAGAAAATAAGGTAAAAATTAATGATTTAAAATAAAATATGACTACAATATCGGATAAGAAGGCATCAAGCAAACTTATACTGCATTCGTAACAAAACATAAAAGAGGATTTTGTAAAATCCCGACAAGGAGAGGTATGTTATGGCAGAAACAAGAGGTATTGCGAGATTTCGTGGTGAACAGTTGAATAACAAGCTGTTGCGGAATCAACATTTTGACGAAGCGAACAAGATTGCAGAGAAGTACATTGACCTCCAGTTTCATAATCACCGTGAAATTTTGGAAGACACCAAGATTGATGTATTTGTACAGGTTAATGAAAAAGCGGTTGCTGGCAGCACACAACTGGATGTATCGGGCGATATCGGTACAAGAGCTGTCTCGACCGGAGCCAAGGTGGAGGGTGTCGTACTGACCGAGAAGGTGCAGCTTCGCGCCGCTGGTACAGATAGCCCGATTGGAGACAGCGATTCTGACGTGGTATACGGTCGTCTTGAAGAAAGTAAAGGCAGCTACCTTTTGAAATTTTATAGTGTAGAAGGGGGCAAAGAGCAGCCTTATACATTTGATGCAAAAGCGGGCAAGATTGATTATCGTTTCGTGATTCGCACGAATTTGTCTGTCATTCCTTCGGATGCGATCATTCAAGGTGGTAGCGGATTCGTGGAAGGGGCCACCGATGCCAAGGCCTATATGAACCTGATTCAGCTGATGAAGGATGTATATGGTTCGACGGGAACGCTGGATAATGACGGTAATTCGAATCTGGGCGTTTCAATTCAAGACCAGATTCGCCAGGAGGTACAAGATCGCATAGATGCGGATCAGGCTATCCGGGATCGGTTGGCGTCTGCTACGGGCGGACAATTGATTGGGGTTGCGACAGATCCGAACTATAGCGGAGTGACTTTACAGTTGGCTCTCAGCCATTTGGCGCAGCGCTTGAAATCTTCTGAGGATTTGATGAATGGAATGAATGACCGGGATGCAGATTCTTCAAATGGTTACTTCAAAGCAGGTGCTTTTGGTCATGCGGAAGGTCGTATTCTTGATTTGGAGAAGGCGGCAGATGCTGCGTTCAAAGCATTAAGTGTGAAAGTGGGCACGATCGAAGCTGCGGATGAAGAAGAGGTATTTGAAGCAGTTGGGGGCGAGACGGAATACACTCTAAAAAAGGGAAAAGCCAAAGACAAAACGGTACGTCTGGCCATCAATGGGCAGCTCCAAACACCAGGTATTAACTTTACCTATATCAAGGATGTCAGCGGATTGATTACAGGCTTTAACTTTACGCCGGATACGTTGAAGGTTGTCGGAGATGTACCGGATGTCTTGTTCATTCAGTATAAAAAGGCTGAATAAGTAATAGCAGCACCCCTTAGAAGCGTGAACGAGTATATGCTCATTCGCAGCAGCTAAGGGGTGTATTTATGTCTACCTCTAAAGAGTTTGTAGGTTTTATTTCCGCAGAATGTTAGTTTTCGATTCTAGTTACTTATATTGAGTATGCCATGAAGAACGTGGCGAAGAGTTTTATTTTATCTTTTCTAAAATGAAGGAGGAAAAAACATGCCAGCACCAGCAGTATCATGGCTTAAAACAGACAACGTAACAACATTGTCAAAATGGGAGATCGGGACGATAGACGCAGGATCTTCTTCTCCATCCCTGGGTGTACTTATTTGGAACAACCGGGGAAATGTAAACACTGACTTCTCTACGATGACCAATTGCACCATTACGACCAAGGATAGCTCAGGTGGGGATAGTGGTGAGCTGGTCCTGAATACATGGATTCAGGTACGTGTGGATAGTATGGCAGAATCCAGCTTTACTTCAATTGGCGGGACAGCGACGAAGGTCATTCAGGCGGGCGGGAACACGGTCAATTCCAAGGGAACCTTTTCGCCGGGAAACAAGGAAATTCTGGGCGTTATCAACGATGGCTCCGTAGGGAACTCCAAAGGCAATTACACACAAGTGACACTACAAGCAAGCGTTCCAGCTACAGCTACGGCAGGAAACGTTAACTTTCTGACACGTGTGGCCTATCAATACGTCTAACAACTGATATCCGATACAATGGGAGGAAGAATATCTATGTTTGCACAATGTAACGGATATTCTCCTGTGTCACAGGATTTTATTTGGCTAGGTGAGTACACGGACGGTACTCACCTTTCTGAGTATGATTTTGTCACTCAGGCAGAAAACAGCTTTTACGCCATTCAAAGAGATAATTTGATTCGCTTTGGCATGGTAGGGCATGGCCAAACCTTTTTTTTTGAAAGTGACGGTATTTTCAAATTAGCTGGCAGGATGGTGGAACTGGTATATTCAACGCCGGACAAAGACTATAACCTGACGGGTAATGTGTTTCAATCCTACAGAGACATTATTTCATATAAGGATGCGGAGGCATCTGGATTACCCAACTACAGTCCTGCCGCCGCTGGAGAAAAAGGTGTAATGAGCAGTACGATTACCCAATTTAATTTTGGATATAAGGCGGCACTTCTGATTGACCATGTTGAATTTCATGTCAAAGCGATCTGTAAGATTCCATTCAACGCACCCGTTCATATGGCATTGAGACTCGTATCCAATACGGAACTGAATGGTAAATTACAGATCAAGGTAAACGGCCTGGTTACACAGGAATTCAGTGCTCCATTAAAACCCGATATCGGAGGTGAATTGAATTGGCTGGTTCAGTAATTCGTAATTATACGATTGAAGTGGATAACATCAATAAAAAGTCAGTTTTCAGTATATACCCATATCCTGTAGAAGTTCTCACTCCAAATGGTTGGGAAAGTATTAAAGAAGAATTTGAAGAGCTGCAGGAAAAAAAGCTGGATGTCAATGATACATTAACACCTGATGAAGAGCAGATGTATCAGGAATATAAGGAATTGGCTGATTCCTTTTACGAGAATAAAATAGCTTCCACGATTATTTTGGATACCGTCGATCCGACGGGAATTGACATCGTAGGCAGAGATCGGGTGCAGCATGTATTGGATGCGGAAACCCGTGAACAGATTCCGTTTGGCCGTGAGTTCGCTTATGTGCATGGAGCCTCCAACCTTAGCGGAACGATTATTTTACCCTATGATGATTATTCGGATGTGTATGTGGTCAGTGATACGGATGAAGACGGTATTGCTGAGTTGGCCTATGTGAAGACGAAGGAAGAGACGGACGGCGTAAGACCCTATTATGAAAAGGTCGATGGTCAGACCTATATTTATGTCGATCATTTCTCCGGTGGTGGTGGTACGCAGGCAGATCCTTATATTGTTTCTACCGAACAGGATTTGGATGATGTACGAAAGAAGCCTGGAGCCTGGTATATGCAGGACAGGGATATTGTCATGGGCAGCTTTCAAACCGGAGAGGGATTTACGCCAATCGGTAGTGGCAGTTCCAATCTCATGTTTACAGGTGTGTATGATGGAAATGGGTATTCAATAAAAAGCTTGTTTATGAATCAGGATAGAAATTATGTTGGTTTATTTGGATATACCAGGTCTGCAACAATACGTAATGTAAGAATGATTGATCCTAGCATCACTAACAAAAAGGGATATACAGGAGCTTTAATAGGCTGTGCAACTGATACTTCAATATATAACTGTAATGTTATTTCAGGAGTAGTAGAAGGTCAGAATGGATATGTTGGTGGGTTAATCGGTTATCTATATCAAGATATCCGTAGTTATTCAGGAAGCTCAATCATTAATTACTCATATAATTATAAGTGTAACGTTCGATCAGCAGGCAATATTGCCGGAGGGTTCATTGGAGATGTAACCCACCAATCTGGATCACTTTCGATAGGATATTGTTACTCTACAGGCACGGTTGAGGATATCACATTAGCTCGGGAAAGAAGCAGTATTGGAGGCTTTATAGGTAATACTAATATTTCTTCTGCAATAACAAATTGTTACTGGGATATAGAAACCTCCGGAATTCAAACAAGTGCAGCAGGCGTAGGGAAATTCACGTTCGAATTAAAGACTATCTCCACATTTGAGAATTGGGATTTCACTATTTATTGGTACATGAGCCAAGATTACAATGGAGGGTATCCTGAGCATCGTCAGTTCATTCGATATCAAAGTGGAGCAGGTACAAAGGCGGATCCTTTCATTATCCTGACGGAGTTTGATCTTTCCCAAATGCGTTGGTTCCGTAATGGATTTTATTTTAAATTTGAAGATGATATCAAAATGACACAATTCCAGGCGGACGCCGGATTTTACCCTATTGGCTTTAATCTTGTGGGGAAAGAGTCATACTTCAAAGGGTATGTTGATGGTGGAGGGCGCTGTGTTGCTAACTTATTCATCTATCGTCCCAATGATCAATTTGTAAGTCTGTTTGGCTACATGATGGGCGGATGGATCAAGAATCTGGATATTATTGATTGTAATGTTACAGGTAATCATTATACGTCGGCATTAGTTGGTCAGCTTTCCAAATCTACTATTAGCAATTGCCATGTCGATACCTTTTCATATTGCAAAGTTACAAGTACAGGAAGTCATGGAGCCGGTTTGGTAGGACAAATAACTACGGATGGAATCGTAGAGGACTGTAGTGTAAATGTAACTGCTACAGGAGTAGATTATTGTGGAGTGTTTGCAGGTTATATAACGGGTAATGGAATGATACGCAGATGCTATGCTTCTGGTAAAGGCGAAAGTACAGGGGATTACTTGGGTGGATTTCTAGGTTACGGTATTAGTTCTTCTATAGTGGAGGATTGCTGTACAGTTGCGGAGTTAAATGGAAAAACGGTGGGTGGATTTGGTGGAAATACGGCTACCCTCTCGATCAGACGGTGCATCGCGTTAGGCAAGGCATTTGCTTCCTCCGGATTGAATGGATTTATTTACACAGGAAGTGGAGTCTTTTCACATAATTACTTTGATAAGGAATTGTATAAGACTACTTCCGGTACAGGGGGATCAGGTCTGACCACCCGTGAAATGAAGTACAGGGGAACCTACTCCAATACGGCCTGGAATTTTGATGATATATGGATCATGGACCCTAAATACAATGACGGTTATCCCGCATTAAGGAAGCTCCTGCCTCTTGATCTACCGTTGCTCGGCTTCCGTAATGAATTTGGTAAATACTATACGGATAATGCAGGAGAGCGGCTGCGTTACCTGGAGTTCGGTACATTAATCGCAAGCCAAACCTCTTCCCCCAAACCAGTATGGTTGCAAAATAATGCTGATTTCCCGGTGAATCAACTTAAAACATGGGTAGATAGTACGACAGTAGCTAAAGGGATGGAAATTGACTTAAGTATGTCGGATACCCCATTTTTGCCTGTTCAGGAATTAGCCTTTAACGGCACATTGGCAAGGGGGAGCGCTGAAAAGCTCTATGTAAGAATCAAGTCGGATATTGCAGTGAAGACGGGTGGAACGTTTGATCTAAGGGCGAAGGCAAGCCCCATGTAATGATGTTCCAATACAATGGAATAGGGCGTGATGTTCATGTTTAGTAAGAGAGGATTAATCCTTTCCCTTCACGCTTCCCTTGCCGATCAAGGTTTGGAGGTTGGCTCCAACTCAAAACCCACTTCGCAATGGTATGATTTGAGTGGTAAAGGAAATCACGGCATACTGAAGGGCTTCCATTTTACGAAAGATGATGGTTGGGGAGGCAGAAACACTCTCGCCGATCCCTATGCCCTGTTTTTTAACGGGACGAGCCATTATATCCAATGTACAGGCGCGGATACCTCTAGGACTGTCGCCAGTGTTACCTTTGAAGTGTGGATATATTATATCGGGGGCAACGTTGTTTTGTCTTCCGGGGGATGGTTGAACGATACCCAGGGCATTTTGGTCATGTTTAACCCTGTGGGGGAATTGGAGCTTCAGGTTGCGACCCGTACGAGAAAAGCATATGCCAACTTAGGGAAGTTACCCAGAAATGAATGGTATCATATTGTTGGCGCATATGACGAAATTACAGGCAATCTATCTACTTTTCTGAACGGCGCTCCTCAGGGAAACGTGCAAGCTGAAATTACTGAACATACCAAACAGCCAGATGGACTTTTTATTGGTAAACACAGTATAGAGGATAGCCAAGGGTTTCGTGGATATATTCCTGTTGTACGGATGTACAATGCTGCGTTAACGATGGATGAAATCGTTACAAACTATATGTCTGGTTACCTTTTGGGGACAGGGCATTCTGACATGCAGATTTATATGAGAGTACCAGAAAGGAAAAATCTCACTGCATCCCTGCAAGTGGGAATTAGCGGGGAAGTTCAAGGGAAGCAGACCATTATTCCTACCGACATGGCTGACATGTCTTCACATATAACCGTTAAAAAGCCTAGTCATATAGTAAGCAATATGCATATTAATACTCATGTTTCTGTAAAAGCGCACTATGCGACCCGCCCTGCGGATCATGATGATGTACAGAGTACTATTGAAGTTAAAGTAGCGGATCATCTTGCAGCCGTGCTGGGTGTTAATACGTCAGGGAAAGCAGCAGTAAAGGCTCGCTACGGTATCCTACCTGCGGATAACAGCGATGTCCAAGGTAGGCTGGCAGTTAAGGTATCCGATCATCTTATTGCCATGCTGAGTGTTAGTTCATCAGCTATAGCAGTAGCCACATACGATGTGAAGCGGCTCATGCCAAATGATTTGCTTTCCAGCCTGAATGTTGTGCAACAGGGATTACCTTCCCGTATATCGGTTCAAGCAAGTACTACCTTAGCCGCCAAATATGATATTCATGCTGCTCAGGAGCAAAACCTCAAAGCTGCAATAGAGGTCCAAAAGCCTAATCATATCACCGGCAGCTTAAAAGTTAAAGCTCAAGCAAGAGTCAGCGGAAGATATCAGGTGCGGGGGATCGAGCCTGCTGACCTCAGCTCCAGCCTGCAAATTAAGTCTATTCATCAAATATATTCATCATTGTCTGTACGAACTCATACTCACTTGGCCGTGAAATATGGTATAGAGTCTCTTGGAGCCGAAGACTTAATCTCCTTCCTGACGGTACCAAGAATATCTGATCTACACAGTAGCATTCTGGTAGGTATCCATACCCGATTAATAGGGCATTACCATATTCGTAAAAGTCATGTTATAGAGCTTTATTCCAGTCTGGAAATTAAGAAAACGGAGAATCTACCTTCATTCTTATCTATTGCGTCCTTTACCCAGTCTACCGGCAGATACCGGATAACTTCTCGGAGTTATGATGATCTTCCGTCTGTAATGACGGTTCGGGAAGTTTCAGATATGACTTCATCTATAGGAGTTGCACCCTATACCTGGATGAAAGGCAGATATGATGTTATCGAGCCTCCAACGTACACGACGATCATGTATTCTAATAAAGATGCTTTTGTTCGTGAGTCTCAGCCCAGATTAAACTATGGTGTTGAGGAACAAATGTATGTCGGATATTCTGCCTCGGCTCAGGAGAGATACAGATCTTATGTTGGCTTTGATTTGAATACAGCTTCTATTCCCAAGAAAAATACGACGATTAAATCTGCCGAGCTCAAAGTATATTTCGATGGTCGCAACGTACCCCTGAAGGGGATACAGCTCATTGAAGCATCCAGGGAATGGACAGAATATGGAGTTACCTGGAAAAACCAACCGTTTCCGTTTGGCTTTAGCAGTCCTAATTCACCCTATGACGGTATAAACATCGTTCATGACGTAGGTGGAGATTCAGGATACATTTCTTTTGATGTGACTGATTCCATTCGTGCATGGCATGAAGGAACAAGACAGAATTTTGGCTATATCCTTAAAGCTCTGGATGAATTTGAAAATGGAAGTATTCGTTTTTTTACCAAGGAGCAAAAATCGTACCGTCCTATATTGAATATTACCTACTATGATACTCGTATCTATAGCTTGGGCAGGAATAGCATAGAAGGTGGCCTTGCTTCTCGTGTAAGTAAGATGTCTCATCTTCCTGCTTCGTTTCGCATCAAACAGTCCTATGGAGCAACGGTTTGGAAGGGAAGCTTGTTTGTCCATAACCAAAGGGAGATCCTGGGCGATATCACAGTGACGGTACCTAACTTTAACGGTAAAGTGTCCGTACGCCGCAAGGATAATCAATCTTTGGAGGCCCGGCTTGTTATTGCTGTTGCACGTGAGAATTCAGTAGACAGTACCCTATCGGTGAATAGAAAAATCGTACCTTCGAATATGTATGTTCTTTACAGGGAGAACCTTGCTTCCGAACTGAGCGTTACCCGCTGGGCAGCTCCGTTTCCCGAGCTTACGGCAACGATTCTTGTCAATCGTAAGGAAACGCTTGGGTCGATCCGTGTAAGAAGGACAGAGCATCAGGATATCTCTTCCGGTATGGAACTGAGTATCCCTAATATATTAGGGAGCATAACCGTCTTTCAGGGAGCAGTAAAGAAAAGCTCTATTGCAGTCCGTAGATCTCGTGAAGCGGATCTGATGGTGGAGGGGCGTATACTTGATAGGCAAGATATGTCTGCGGATATGAATATCCACAATCCTGATTTTTACGGCAGGCTACAAATTGTGTTTAGTAACCTGCTCATATCCGATTTGTCTGTAAGAACAAAAGTGCATTCCAGGCTACCTTCAACGGTCACAATACCGCATTATACTTCTTTGAGATCAAGTATAGCGATCTGGCCGAAAAAAGATGTGCCTTCAAGTCTTACTGTACTTTCAGGGAATTTATGGGCCTCTATATCCATTCCGTACCATAAAAGAATGGATATGCAGTCAAGAATTACAGTGCGGGTTAAGCTCATTTCTGATCTGGAAATTGCAGTAGGAGTAAGATCCGGTAATCTGGGCTCTAACCTAAAGGTTCGAGTGGACAGCCATACGGATCAGTCTTCTCATCTGCGAATCAGACGTAGTCATTTGGACTCTATCTCGAGTGAGCTTTACGTAAAAACTTGGGAGAAATCTGAACTTAAAGGCAGGATTAGTGCACGGAAAAGCCGTGAATCGGATAGATGGTCTCGAATCTCGGTGCGCCTTTCCGATCAGCAGGACTGGGATACCGAACTATCGGTTCGTGTGATAGAACACCATGATCTGAATGCTGAAGTGGGGATTAGGCGGGACGCAGCGTATGATAAATATGGTCGCGTTACCGTTCGACATTCAGAGCAAACAGAGCTTCTATCAGATTTGGGGATTCGGGAACATAGTCACATTACAGGCGATCTAACTGTGAGAAGGACAGCCCAAATAAGCTTGCGAAGTGATATGAGTGTGTGGGAGAAATCCATTGTCACTGGCTTAGTGGTGGTCAGACAGTATCGACAAAATGATCTTCATGGTTCTATGGACATTTGGAAAAGATCTATACTAAAAGGCCAAATTTCCGTGTGGCAGAAATCATTACTACCTGGGGCTATACAGGTTCAGGTGTATGATGAGATGGCTTCCAGCATAGATGTGGCTACAGAATACGGATACTGCTTTATCATGTAAGCTTAACCCCTGCTATTCGTAGCAGGGGTTAAGTTTTACTGATTTTTACTTATATTGAACCTGTGAGGGAAGAAAATAGGCAAAAGGCAGGTGACATGGGCTGGATATAAATGTAATAACCGCAGTTATTGGAGTCATGGGTACGGGCATTTCAGGAGTCATCGGCTACGCCAGCGGTCGTAGCAATAATAAGGTTAAAGAACGAGAGCTATTGTCCAAAGATGAGCAGGCTTTTCGGGTTACTTTAATGGATGCCTTGTCAAGTCATAAGGAGGAAATCCATCGCTTAAGTGAAGAGATAGCTGTACTTCAGACCGAAAATTTAAGCTTGCTTGCAGAAAACAGATCCTTGAATGCGAAGGTAGAGGCATTGGTAGCCAGACTTGAAGGTGGATAGGAAATAGATTTATAGGGAAAGCAAACGGACGTTTGAAATGAAGTACTAATGGAGGCTATCGAGAAACTTCGACAGTTTCCAAAGGGATGTTGGAATAGGTCTTAAGAAACATGTTCAAATTGATTCAAAAGACTTGCTTTTAAAGATGTATACACAAAAAAATGAAACAATATAACCAGATGAAAATAACATCAATCAATGTTAGGAATTGACAAGGTTATATATACCTATTAGAATGAGAACATAAGTTCGTATTTTTAAAAAGAAATATATAAATTGCAACTCTTCTGATAGATATGACGACTAATAGAGTAGAATCCTAAAAAATATATATTCAATTAGGTAAATGGAACTGATTCAAATGTATTACGTATTAAAAAAAGAGCAGGGTAAGATAAAGAAAAAAGTGGAAACTAATTGTCGAATATCGAAATTTGGAAAGGAGTTGTGATACCAGTTTTAAGGAGGGAACAGAGTGAATTGGAACCTATTGAATTAAAATAAACTATTAAATAGGAGAACCGCAATGATAACAACAAATGTTAGCACATTTAACCCAGATACCTTAAATCATATTTTTAACTTTATACTTCGTGGTGTTAACGAGGAGGATCGAGAAGATGTGAAACAGGATTCGATCGTTCAAATTCTGACAGCGATTCACAAAGGGAATATAAAAAAGGATATATCTACGTTTTCGCATACGGTCATTAAACGTTCTGTGGTTGACTATTATCGTAAAAAAAAACGTAAAATTACACAGTTCAGTACAACCGTTAACTTTTGCGATGGCACAGATGAAGAAGGCTCAATGGCCAATTATTACTCGGTTCAAGTGAATGATTACGGATTTAAATTAGCAGACGTGAAAGTAGACTACTTAAGCAGCCGTAACAGATTCACAAAACAGGAGCAACGAATCATAAATTTCATGCTATTCACTGAAGAAGGAATGGATATGAAACCTACAGAAATCGCCCATTATCTTAATATTCATAAATCCCATGCTTGTCGAGCCGTGAAAAAACTAAGAGATCTCTATAAAACAGAGATTGACAAATAAACATTCTGATATACCAGTATCAGAATAAAATCAAATCCAAAAGGAAATAGAAAGGCACTACGCACTGCCCCTTACTATACATTTTTAGTATACATATCTGGCCGAGGCATTGCAAGTGAATGATTCTGAAAATTGAATGAAAATTGTTAAAAAGGAAGGTAGTTTACATGTTGAGTCGCTATATAGTTGGTGGAAGATTAGATCCACCTTTCTATCCTACCAAAACAAGGCCCTGCATAGCAAGTCGCAGGGTTGATATAGATGGTTTAAGAGCTTTAGAAGGTAAAAGAAAGGTAACAGACACCTTTAAGATATCTAATGATCTGGAGTTTTTCGCTATTTCAATAAAGGCGGATGTTATTACCCCTGCCGATTATTGGTCCTTAGTGGTTGATGAAAATGTAATTGTTAACCACGTATATTGTAAAGATTATAGTGAAGGTCTCTATTTTCAGGTAGCTCATCCTGTAAAGGGTGGGCGAGAATTTTGTTTTGAATTTTACACGGAGAGTGCTGACCGCAAAAGAATAGAAGTATCCTATTATTTTTTGACAGACCCGAAGGTTACCCTTCGTCTAAACGGTATAGCGAACCCAAGCTATGATCCTGTTTCTCTACCTGCTGGGTTTAAGGAACAGCAACAGGAACGAGGTTATAGAACATGATCGGTTATATGAATAAATGCCCCCATTGTGGGGCGGAATCTTCTTTTGTTCCTGAAGAAATGGAATGCGATCAATCCCTTGTTCTTTGGTGTAAGCACTGTGGGGATTATATCAATCAGACCCTAACAATGGAATCCCTGAGGAAGTGGTGGGCGAGATACGATGCAGGTGAAGACACATGTAAGCCGCCTGTGAGCAAAGGGATACTGCTTATGTTTGAAAGGCTGGAACAAACGCTAGCAGATGAACCAGACTGTAACCTGAATCGGGTGGAAATCCATCTTAAGGATTTTACAGACTATCGCTATAAATAAACTCTGGAGGAAATGATATGAATCGTGATGATTCCGGCCATACGTATCTCATTAACTATTCAGATAGATAAATTCTAAAAAGGCAGACCGACTACTGGAGTGTGAGTGTGATCAATGTAGAAGGAAATTTATTATGCTGGTATCGTCAGAAAGACGGGGTGAACGGATTGCTCAGTGATACGTATGTACAATTAAGAAAATCTGCTGTGAAGGATATGCATAATATAAAGCTGATCTGTGCGTGTAAAGAGGACAAAGACCTTCTTGGGGAGTTTCTTCAAGAGAATCGGAAATTTATGTTTTCAATTATTATGCGATATAAGGGAAGTATAGAAGAGATAAAAATGAAATTCAAGGTTACTGAAGATGACTTATACCAACATGCATGTATAGGATTGCTAACGGCACTCAAGGATTTCGATATTCATCGAGGAATTAAATTTACAACGTATGTAGTAAGGCCAATTTTATGGGAGGTTAATCAGTTATTATATAGCAACTCTCAAGAGGTAAGACTTAGTCGGGGAGCTATTGATATGATCCGAAGGATGGTAGAAATAGAAGATACACTAGGCTACAGGCCGACAGAGCAAAAAATGGCAAAGCTACTTCAAGTTTCTATAGAACGTTACAGAGAAGTTGCCCAATTCAGTGATGCAATGGAACATTTTGATTCAATAGATAACTTTGAAGCTATAGACAACTCACAAAATAACATGGATGAACATGTAACTAATAAGGTTTATGTTCAACAACTGTTATGTAGTCCTCTATTTACCGAACATGAAAAAACGGTGATGCATTTAATTATGAAAGGAGCTAATAACTCCCGGATCTCTGAAATACTCCACGTATACCCCATGACAATCAGCAGGACGTTAGCACGCATCAGAAAAAAAATAGATAAACACAAACAGGATACTGAGAATATCCCAATTGAAGCTCAATCAAAATACAGAGAAGAAATTAACTTAATTGTAGAGATGAGTAAAGAACATAAACAGGTCTTGAATGTAACAGACATTACTGATGTACTTAAAATATCCGGCTATGATATTTCAAAGTATTCAAAACGTGTTCTTTACTATATCCGCAAAAAAGCAAAATTAGCTATATAAAGTATAGCAAAGTTAAACGAAAATCACAACTGCTCTCGAACGGTATTAGAAAGGAGGGTAAAAAAGCCCATGCAGTTTTCAGCATGAGCTTTAAAGTGAAACAAGATATCAAACTTATCCCAGTACCGTTAGCTCTTTCGGAAAAGAGGTCAGTACTTCTACTCCGTCAGAGGTGACCAGAACGTCATCTTCAATCCGCACACCGCCGAGGTCTGGCACGTAGATGCCGGGTTCTATGGTGAACACGAAGCCCTCATGAAGCAGGTCTTCATTGCCGCCATGCACAGACGGATATTCGTGAACGCTCATGCCAAGGCCGTGTCCAACCCGATGGTTAAAGGCGGGACCATACCCGGCAGCGTCTACAACTGCACGAGCTGCCTGGTCTACCGACGCGCAGGATACACCCGGACGAATGGCGGCAATACCAGCCTCGTTTGAGCGGAGTACCGTCTGATAGATCGTCTCCAGCTCAGCTGACAGCTTGCCGAAAGCAAAAGTGCGCGTAATGTCTGAGGCGTAGCCATCTGAATATACGCCCATATCAAACATGAGCAAATCGCCGTGTTGCAGCTTGCGTGTGCCTGGAACGCCATGAGGCAGCGCTGTTTTGGGTCCGGACAGCACCGTAGTGTCAAAGGACGGGCCATCTGCGCCGATTTTCTTCATCTGGTATTCAATTTCGGCTACCAGCTCGACTTCTGTCACGCCTTCACGCACATGGGTCAGGCCGTGGCGAAGCGCGTCCTCCACCAATTGTGCGGCATGTTTCAGACGTCGTACTTCCTCAGGTGTTTTTCTTACGCGCATGTCCTGGAGCACAGGGCCCAGATCCACATATTGAGCCGCACCAATGGCCGTATGTAGCTGCTCGTAGCGGAGTACAGAGACGTGTTCCTTTTCCAAGGCAAACACCTTCACCCCAGTACCTACGCGCTGGCGCAGCAGATCATATGGATTGTCTGTATCTGTGTGGGTGGAGATGCGAGTCACGGAAGAAGCAGCGTGGGCCGCTTCTGCATCCAGTGCAGGCACGATTAGTTCAGGCTCCTCATCCCGAAGCAGTACCAGGCCAAGAAATCGCTCATGCGGCTCACTGGCAAAGCCAGTCAGGTAGTAGATATGCTTGGGATCGGTGACGAGCAATCCGTCCCATGACTGTGACTTCAATTCATCATACAGCCGGGTTATTTTATCATTCATGCAGATTCAACCCTTTCTATTCATGGATTCATTATAACGCTTATTACATATTTGTTTATAGATCTGACTACTTTAGTCTCGTTCCTGACTTAATGTCTGTAGACGTGCCTGTACATTTTGATCATAAAAACCTCCATGGTAGCACAGCACCTTCTCGACATCCAATACAGTCAGTTTAACGAGGCTTTCCAAGGCCAGTGGCATATCCGGTGTAGCCGATTCAGCAGGCCCGACCAGTTCGCCTTCAACTACACGCAGCTCGTCCGCCGCCAAAAGCAGCTTTTGCGCCGGCGCATACAAGCTGATATGCCCCGGCGTGTGACCAGGTGTATGGATAATCTGTATTCCCCCACCGTAAGGAAGATGCTCACTGTCTTCAAGGGCATGGGCAAAGCGCAAGTCCGGCAGGCGGCGAATCATATCCTCGGCTTGCCCCTTGAGCACAGTATCCATCTGATTGATTCGTTCCGGTGTCAGCTTCACAAACGGCCGATCCCCTGTCATATAAGGAATATCATCCTTATGAGCCAAAAGAGCGGTATTCGGCAGCAAGTCCAGCAGTGCATGAACATTTCCGATATGATCCATGTCCTGATGCGTTAAAATAATTCGCTTCAGGTGGCTGATATCCTCTCCCACATCTGCAATAGCCTTGCGCAATGGTTCCAATTGGCCTAGCATCCCCGTGTCAATGAGTGTAAGCCCGTCCTCATCCTTAAGCAGTACAGGATAAATCGTCGTCTTTCCAAAGAAGGATTCCATAGGTACTTCCAAAATCAAAATCTGGGTTCCAATATTCATATAAGCTGCTTCAGAATCCTGTGAACTCCGAAGCCCACCTCCTGTCTCTTATTGTTTAATGGGTCGACCAACCTTTGAGGCTTTTGCTTTTCATCAAGCTCTATTATAGAACCCTTTACATCCGAACCGCAAAAAACAACTCCATATGGCTGTTCGGGCGCTTGTCTTGTACAATGAAATAAATTAACAGAGCAGGAGGCGGGTACAAACGATGAATAGGGACCAATCTTTTTCCATTGAATTTGCGCGCAGGAAGGATCTTCCGGCTATTGTGGGCATTTATAATTCCACTATTGCAGGACGAATGGTAACGGCAGATTTGGAGCCCGTGACAGTGGAGAGCCGTATCCCATGGTTTGAGGCTCATGAAGAAGACCATCGACCTTTGTGGGTTCTGAGACATAAAGAGGAGATTATAGGGTGGGCCAGCCTTCAGTCTTTTTACGGACGTCCAGCTTATAACGGTACGGCGGAAATCAGTATTTATGTCCATGAAGATTCTCGTGGAACTGGTGCAGGAAGCCGTATGGTGCAGCACGTACTGAATGCATGCCCTGGGCTTGGAATTACGACGCTGTTGGGATTTGTATTCGGTCACAACAAGCCAAGTATCGGCTTGCTGCAGAAATTCGGTTTTGAGCAATGGGGTTATTATCCGCGTGTTGCGGTGCTAGACAGCATAGAGCGGGATTTGGCTATTCTGGGTAAACGAGTGGATGTTGAGGATAAATAGACGAACAAACATTGTTATAAAGTGGAGCATGAAAAAAAGATGTTGCCTATCCCCATTGCTTAACGCTGTGGTTTAAAACGGATGTTGCGAAAAATTTGATTGAGCACCTCAGACAGCACCAAGCCGACAGCAATGGCACCTGCGATCATCAGCGTACTCATAGCAAGCTCCAGGGCCTTAGGATAATTATGTTGTACAAACTGTCGCATCGCATTGTAGGCCATTCCCCCCGGGACGAGCGGAATCATGCCTGCCACGCTGAAAATAATAACGGGCATTTTGTACAGTCTGGCCAAGCTCTGGCTGATGATCCCGATCAGAACCGTTGCCAACAGGCTGGCGATCACAGGTCCCATGCTGTCTGTCGTCCAATAATAGACGAGCCAGCCCAACATGCCGACGAAGCCGCATTGTAGCAGTGAATGTCGGGGAGCATGGAAAAGAATGCCGAAAGCAGCGGTAGCAATAAAGCTTGTGAATAATTGTGCAAGCATAAGCTTGGATCTCCCCCGAATCACATATATGAAATGATAACCGCAACGCCAGCCCCAATGCCAAAGGACGTCAAGCAAGCGTCAGCGCCCTTGGAAATACCCGAAACGAGGTGTCCGGCCATCAAATCCCGAATGGCATTAGTAATTAATAAGCCCGGCACCAACGGCATAACGGAGCCAATAATGATTTTGTCCATCATCTGGCCCCAGCCTGCAACTGTCAGTAAGGCCGCCAGCAAGCCGATTAGAAAAGATGCCGAAAATTCTGAGAAAAACTTAACCTTAACGAGTCTGTGAAAATATTGCACGGCTGCTAAGCCAGCCCCGCCACAGAGAATGGCTGCAGGGAAGTCTCGCCAGACCCCGCCAAACATAATCATGAAGCAGCCGCTCGCCAAGGCCGCAGCCATCAGCTGCACGCGATTGGAATAGCGGAGAGGACCACGTTCAATCTTGGACAGCTCCGTAACTGCTGCGCGGGGTGACAGGTCACCCCGACTTATTTGACGTGAAATCGCGTTAACCTCTACTACCTTGTGCAAATCGGTGGTCCGCTCCGCAATCCGGATCAGCTTGGCAGGCTCCGAGTCGTTAATGGCAAAAAAAATCCCGGTCGGTGTCACATAGCTATGGGACTGGGATATGCCGTAGGCTAAGGCAATGCGGGACATCGTATCTTCGACACGATAGGTTTCGGCTCCATTTTGCATCATGAGCTTGCCTGCCAGCAGACAAACCTCGATGATCTCAGGGGTAGGATGGGAATGATTATTCATGCTCGCTCTCTTTCATTCGTACCGGGCCGTCTGGCCGTATTATTTGTTTATATTGTAGCACAAAAACCCGCCCTTTCAGAGGCGGTTGTGTGGGAAATAAGAAGGAATCCGTCAAGATTCCATCGTATCGGGAATAACTGTATAGTAGGACTCTTCCAAATGTGTTGCAGCCTCAGACAAGCCCATGGATCTAAGCTGTCCTGCTACAAAAACACGAAGGGCAGAATGGGTGAACAGATGGCGTGTTTGAGCATCCCGAATAAAGGCCAATCTCGCTTCACGCGAAGCGTTGCGGAATAAATCACGAACCGTTTCACCTTGTTTATCCCAATGAAAGGGCTCTGCCACGCTTAAAAGAGCACTCTTCATATAGGAACGCTGTTTTGTGGAAGAAGGAAATGCCGGAATGCCCAAGCCGTTCAATGTAGGGGCAGCTTCGTTTTGCTTGCGCTCGGTTCGCAAACTGTCGATGTAGGCAGCCATATCCTGAATCGGTTGAACACCGAAGCGCTCCCGAAAGGATTCCCGCACAAACGCAGTGCGTTCATCTACGGCCTGAGGCGGCCGTTGTCCTGTATGTCCTGTATAATCCTGTCCACTAGCGTAGTAGCGCTTTAATGAACTATTGTCTGTATAAACAACACTTAAAAAATCCTGCAAGTGGCGGGCAACCACCCATACACCTGTCCAGTCAACAGGGGATATGCACACAATGGGAGCCTGCGAAAGATCCTTTACAAGTCCAAAATCCGTTAAAAAGCCGTAATGTATTCCGTCCACGCCTGCGTGGGCAAAAGGAATCACATCCGGTGGTGTAGCCATATATCGTGGCGCGCGGCCATGCTCCATAATTAATCCCAAATCGAAACTCAGAGAATGCCGGTTCGCTTCAAGCTCCTGTTCAAATTTTATAATTGCCTCAATCAAAGGTGTAGCTGATCCGTAGGCAGGGTTAGAACCGGGAATCATCGTGTATGCCTCCTTATCCAAGTACATCCATAAAGCGTTCATCCCTAAAAGGTACGTGATTTTACACGAAATGTAAACCTGTATGCTGAATCTTTTCAAAAATGTGACCTTTTACCCGTGTGCTATGGAATAAACCGCCTTTCGGGGTAAAACAGGGCGAGATACCTATTTTGATACGTACAGAAGTAAAGTGAGTTTATGGAAAAGATGTATTTTCAGTTTATGACCGCCACGGTGAAGTGTGAATGCGGGAATGGATTCGAGCTATGGATGACCAAGGAGTAAGGTGCAACGTATCGGGTCAGTGGGTATAATATCAGGACAAGGTGAGGATGGACGTCATCCAATGATTATTACAGAAAGAAGTGGGTATATGAACTTGCACAAGAAGGCCGTATTTTTTGATGTGGATGATACAATGTACGATCATTTGCACCCTACTCGCGATGCGTTGCGTACAGTATTAGGATTGAGTGAGCGTTTTCCTTATGAAGAGGCCTATCATCGAATTCGCTATTACAGTGATGTGTTATCAGCCAAAGGAGGACTATTGGAGGGGAAAGCGGGGCAGGATGAGCTGGAGGATATGAGGCAAGGCCGTTTTGTCTTGGCTTTACAGGAATTTGGGGTGAATATTACCCGTGAGCAGGCAGTGGATATCCAAAAAGAGTACCTGGATCGTCAGTATCGGATTGAGCCTTTCGAGGGAGCTACATCGTTAATGGACGAGTTGAGCTCAGCTGGATATCTGGTAGGCTTGATTACGAATGGTCTCGAAGATCACCAGATGAGCAAAATCAGGGCGATGGCGCTGGAAAATCATATTGCGGCAGAGCATATTTTTGTATCCGGAACGGTTGGCTATGCCAAGCCTGATCCACGTATTTTCCAAGTAGTGAACGAACGGACAGGGACGCTGGCGGAGCATTGCTGCTATATCGGGGATTCCTGGCGTAATGACGTGGCGGGAGCTGTAGCGGCGGATTGGCGGGTCATCTGGTTCAACCACAGGAAGGCTGCCCCGGAGTCGAAGGTAGCGGGAGCCTATGAAACAGCGGCAAGCTATTCAGAGCTGAAAAAATTACTGCTGTATCCGACAGATGTCTAACTTCATTCCAATGGTTTAGAACAGAGAAGGAAGGGATCGCACATGGTTGAACAATGGAGGCAGGCAGACGAAATTATAAGTCAAGTGACTGTTTACAGTACGGAGGATAATGATCCGGTCACGATTAAAACAGTCTCCCAAGACGTCCGTTGTATTGGCATCGGGACGGATGCGGCCGTATTTACGCTCGATACGTTGCCCGGCTACGCGTTCAAGGTGTACTCAGACATGGCGATCAAGAAGAAGGATGCGGAGGCCGACGTATATGAGCGTTTGCGGGGCTCCGATTTTTTTCCACATTATTACGGGAAAGGTGACAAGTATATTGTCATAACCTATGAATCAGGTATTACGCTGCTGGATTGTCTGCTGCAAGGCATTCCGGTGCCAGAGCAAGTCATTCTGAACGTGGAAGAGGCGAGGGAGTTTGTCCGATCCAAGGGGCTGAATCCCCGTGATATTCATCTCAAAAATGTACTGATGCAAGATGGACGCGCCAAGGTATTGGACGTATCCGAATACGTGAAGGAGGGCGATGACAAGCGCTGGGAGCATCTGGTGTGGGCGTATCATACGTTTTACTCAGGTATCTCGGAGGTTAAAGTTCCGTCATGGATTCTGGATACGATTAAAAAATGGTACTACAAGCTGGACAACTCCAGCTTTAATCTGGAGGAGTTCGCTCAACGCGTCAGCCAGTTGTTTTCCAAATGGAAGTCATAATGGCAGTAAACATTGTTTATTATAAAAAAAGGATTGCACCCGTATTAGGGAGCAATCCTTTTTGGCACGTTACCAGACATGTCTTACGGAATAGGCAGATTCTCTTTTACCTGAAATCGCGAGGTACTCTTCTGGCGGTTCCGCTCTCAATCGCAGCTTGAATGACCTTCTCACGCACCCGCTGAACGGCATTCTCATTAAATACGCCGGGGATGATATACAGCTTATTTAATTCTTCGGGGCGGATCGTACTCGCAATGGCTTCTGCTGCCGCAAGCTTCATCTCTTCGTTAATTTCACGGGCGCGACAGTCGAGTGCCGCGCGGAATATGCCGGGAAAGCAAAGCACGTTGTTGATCTGGTTAGGATAGTCTGAACGTCCGGTGGCAATGACACCTGCAATGTCTTCGATATCCTCGGGGGCAATTTCGGGAACCGGGTTAGCCATGGTGAACACCACCGGAGCCTCGTTCATGCGTTTTACGTCTTCCCGTTGCAGTAGCCCGCCAGCCGATAGACCGATAAACACGTCAGCGCCTTTCAGAACCTCGGACAGCGTGCCTGACAGCCGCTCGGGATTGGTATGCTGTGCATACCAGTTCCACACCGGATGATCGTACGTTTCATCGGCTGTAATGGCCCCGTGGCGATCTACACCAATGATGTTAACTGCACCCGCAGACAGCAAAATTTTAGTGCAGGCTACACCTGCAGCTCCGATACCGCAGACGACGATTTTCACATCAGACAGCGCTTTGCCGACGACCTTCAGTGCATTGATCAGCCCTGCGTACAAGACAACAGCGGTACCGTGCTGATCATCATGAAAAACAGGAATGTCCAGCTCCTGACGCAGTCGTTGCTCAATCTCAAAGCAGCGGGGTGATGAAATATCCTCCAGATTAATACCGCCGAAAGCTGGAGCGATTTGCTTGATCGCCTTGATGATTTCCTCAGTGTCCTGTGTGTCCAAACAAATCGGGAAAGCATCGACGGACCCGAGCTGCTTGAATAGCATGGCTTTGCCTTCCATGACCGGCATAGCCGCATAGGGGCCGATATTGCCCAAGCCGAGGACAGCGCTTCCGTCCGAGACGACAGCAACGGTGTTACGTTTGATCGTCAAACGGAAGGCTTTGTCCGGCTCCTCATGAATCGCCATGCACACGCGTGCTACATCTGGAGTGTACACCCGGGACAAGTCGTCGCGATTCTGAATCGGAACCTTAGGCTGCATTTCAATTTTACCTCCAAGGTGCAGCAGAAAGGTACGGTCAGAGATGGACAGTACCTTTACGCCTTGCGCTTTTTTAATCCGGGCAATCATTCGGTCGATTTCGACCGGGTCGGCAATGGTAACCGTAATATCCCGCACAGTGACCTTTTCAGAGGTACGAATGACGTCAATCGCAATAACATCCCCACCATGTTCGTTGACCAGCGTAATCAATTGACCAAATTGGATGTGCTCAGTGGAAATTTCCAGTCGTAAAATGATATTTTTACCGCCAATACCGCCTTGCATACAAATTCCTCCTTTAGTGTTCCATACAAAATAAGTAAGATCAATTGATTGCGCTTACAATCGAAAACGTACCTAAGAGGTGAAATTAATATTTCAAATTAGTGGATTCTTTCCCTATCATAGTGAACAATCCCCCACTTGTACAGATAAAGCTGGATCTAATCTCTCATTTTGTATCAAAAAAGGACAAAAGCCCGCCTCTGTTTCACGTGTGTATACTTTATTTCACATTTAGCTAATCTTTAGTAACAGGATTTATAATGACAAAGCAGATGATGAATAGAACGCTTTGTGGACATTTGGCGCACAGTCAGCAGGACATGGAAAATGAAGGCGGTGAAACGCACATATTTGGGGTTAATACGAATATCTGAACGGACTTTATTTTAATCGGTTTTTTTCAGCCAGAAAGCACATGTCACCTTCAAAATACCGCAAGCTTAACCGAATATGATTATAGACTTGCAAGGAAAGTGACTTTGGGCATTGCGTAAAATGAGAAAAGAAACTTCAGCTAATAATAAGCGTATAATAAAATAAACGTAAGAAGCTAAGAATTATGAAGTTAAAATGAATTTGATAGCGAAAAGAATTTCACAATCCCACCCCATGCTACACTGAAAGTAAAACGGTGAAAGGAGTTTCAAGATGCTGGCTTTGTCCGATCCGGCCTGGGCTTTGCTCCAAGGCCCCTATGGTTCCTCTCAATACGTCCCGGAAATGTTGAAGCAGCTCCAAGCCGGGTATGACGGCGAAATGGCTGACACCTTGTATTGGGAGGAACTGTATCACCAAAATACCTTATATACTTGTACCTTCGCTGCTGTACCGTACCTCGTAGATATGGCGTTAAACACTTCTGATATAAGTATTCGAGCGGATATTTATAATATTTGCGGAATATTCGAAGCCAAAAATGTTAATCCATTACATACAAAAGTTCCGTTGGAATTTGCAAGGGATCAGGTAGAATTGGATGCAGATCTGGCTGAATATATATATGAACAATACCAGCAAGCCATTGTCCGGCTTACAGGATTGACCGAAGAAATGGTGTTGTATGCCAAGGACCACGAAGGAGATGTTGGCAAGCGTTATGTTTTGGCTGCAGGGGCTGCCTTTCAGGGTTATCGCTGTGTAGCTTTTATGCTGCAAAGCTTTGATACTGGTGATGAATATACGCTGGATTGTCCGCATTGCGGAACTCCGCTCTATATTTGGCCTGTTGAACAAAGTGATGTCCTGGTGGCTTACGATAAAGATCCGGTAAACTCAAACAACCTGGTTCCCTATTCGATCCAACCTGGCTCATTGGACCATAAAGACTCTAATCTACAGTGGCTGTATCAATATGCCCAAAAAATTGAAGAGAACAACCTTTTGGCCCATTTACCCTATTTAAACGGTCGGCTGAATTGCCCCATTTGCAATACACCGATCTCCATTTGGGACGAGCTAATGAAAACAGCTAATGGTGTCCGAAAGCACACCGCTTAATGAATAAAAAAGGGAGCTGTATCATACAGCTCCCTGATTTCCCAGTAGATTTTTTTTCGCTCCAATTAGTCCTGCTTGTCTTACATAAGTCTACTCTCGAAACGGATTTAAAAAGGTTTTAGGAATGTCGGATTCAAACCGCAGCAATACTCCAGTGACGGGATGAATAAATGACAACACCTTCGCATGGAGACCGAGGCGACCGATAGATTTGGCTTTGGAGCCGTATTTTTTATCTCCCACAATCGGATGGCCGATATCCTCCATATGAACGCGAATCTGGTTCTTGCGTCCGGTTTCCAAACGTACTTCCAGCAAAGAAAAATGCCGATTGGCCTGAAGCAGGTTGTAATGAGTAACCGCGTGCTGTCCGTCATTCGGATATGGGCTGGAATACATTTTCAGCGTCTTGCTTTCCTTCAGCCATGAGGTGATAGTGCCCGCAGCCTTTTTAACCTGTCCTTCTACGAGAGCGATGTATGTTCGTTCATACACGACTTCCTTCCACGCTTGTTGCATTTCCTGCTGTATGGCTTCGCTTTTCGCAAACATCATGACTCCAGATGTATCACGATCCAGACGATGCAGCACAAAAATACGATTGTATGGATGTTCACGTCGCACATGTGCCGTAAGCTGACGGTATGCCGTTACTTCCTGTTCCTGCGCAGAGGCGACGGACAGCAGCCCGGTATCCTTGTGAATGACAATAATGGCCTCATCCTCATGCAAAATACGCAGCCCAGTCAGCGGCACCACGGGAGTGATCTTTTCCTTGGAGAGGGCCACTGTCTGACCTTGCTCCAGCGGAAAATTGAACACGGTACGAGGAATGCCGTTCACGGACACCTGTCCACGGGCCAGCGCTGATTTAATGGAATTGCGGCCCATGCCAGACACATGCTCTACCAAAAAATTCAACAGCTCGGCAGGCTCCTGCACGATGTATGTTTTTGCAACGCTTTTTTCCGGTTTACCATGCTCTCGGGCAGCAGTTTTATTAAAAACCCCCGTTTTGCCCCGTGCTTCGGGTCTATGTGAGCCGGATTTTCCGGCGGGTTTATGGCTGCGTTTGGCGTTGCCTGTGTTGGGCGTGGATTTTGTATGATTTTTTCGATTGGGTTTACGATTGTTCATGGGTTCTTTCTCCTTCTTGGTACCGTGCCTCATCATAGTAATGGACAAACTTGCGGCACCGTGTCCACTATATCATGAGAAAACAGCGAACGCCATGGGAGAAGGGTTCGATAAGAATTTCATTATACATCATGCCTATGGACTTCCAGCGGTTGAACATTACCCTGAACCCCGGTAAACTAAAGGTAACGAAAGATAAGCCGATATGCGTCGAGGGACGCCAGAAATATGAGGAGTTTTGAAACTATGAGTGTACAAGCACCAACATTGGAACGGGCGCAGGATTTACTGCAAAAATTTTATGGCTATCCCGATTTCCGGGAGGGTCAAAAGAAAATTGTCGCCAGTATGCTGGAGGGCAACGATACGCTAGGCATTATGCCGACAGGCGGCGGGAAATCCATATGCTACCAGATTCCTGCACTGCTGCATGATGGGTTGACGATTGTTGTGTCACCGCTGATCTCACTGATGAAGGATCAGGTGGATGCGCTGACCACGATGGGAATTGCGGCTGCCTATATCAATAGTACGCTGAGTGGAAGAGAAGTGAACGACCGCATACGTGCCGCACGGAATGGAGATTTGAAGCTGCTATATGTTGCACCGGAGCGGCTGGAGCTGGACTGGTTCCGCGATGAGATGGCGCAGCTACCGATTGCCTGCGTTGCGGTCGACGAGGCGCACTGTGTATCCCAGTGGGGACATGACTTTCGCACCAGTTATCTGGCGGTGGCTCCGTTCGTGGATGGGCTGTACGAGCGCCCGATTGTAGCGGCATTTACAGCAACGGCGACACCGCAGGTCATGGACGACATCGTGCGGCTGCTTCGCCTGCGTGAGCCGGAGACATTCGTCACGGGCCTGGGACGGCCGAATTTGGCGTTTAGCGTGCTGCGTGGGGAGGACAAGCGCAGCTTTCTGCTGAATTATGCGCGTGAGCATGACGGCGAATCGGGCATAATTTATGCGGCGACACGCAAGGACGTGGACGATCTGTACCAACGGCTGCGGGATGCGGGAATGGCGGCTGGGCGTTATCATGCCGGGATGACCGATCAGGAACGGGCAGACAGCCAGGAGGGCTTCCTGTACGACGATATTCGTGTCATTGTAGCGACCAACGCCTTCGGCATGGGGATCGACAAATCGAACGTGCGCTACGTCATTCACTACAATATGCCTAAAAATATGGAGGCTTACGTACAAGAGGCGGGACGCGCAGGACGTGACGGCGATCCGAGTCAATGTATTTTGCTGTTCGGACCGCAGGATATTGTGACCCAGAAATTCCTGATCGAGCAAAATCCGCAGGATGAGGACCGCAAGCGCAACGACTATCGCAAGCTCCAGCAGATGGTTGATTATTGCTACACGACTCGCTGCTTGCGTACGGCGCAGCTGGAGTATTTTGGTGAGGCAGAGGAGCATGAGGCTTGCGGCACATGCAGCTCATGTACGGATGAGCGGGAACTGGTAGACATGACCATTGATGCGCAAAAGATTTTTTCGTGTATTCATCGCATGCGGGAACGTTTTGGTGTTTCGATGGTAGCCTCGGTATTGAAGGGCTCGCGTAACAAAAAAGTGCTACAGTATGGCTTTGACAGCCTGCCAACCTATGGTGTAATGGGCAATCGGACGGAAAAGGAAATTTCTGAAATTATTAACGTCCTTGTATCGGAAGGCTATCTGCTGCTGTCTGAGGGACAATATCCGGTTGTCCGTTTGCAGCAGCCTGCGGCTGAAGTGCTGAAGGGCCAGCGCGAGGTCATGCAGCGTGTGGTGCGACATGCCACAGCTTTTGCAGGTGGGACAGGCTCACGTGGACGACAGGGACGCGATGCGTACCCGGCGGCAGTCAACGAAACGGTGTTCGAGCAGCTGCGCCTGATTCGCCGCGATTTGGCCGCGCAGGAGCATGTGCCGTCCTATATCATTTTTAACGATGCTACGCTGCGTGAGATGAGTGTAGCGAACCCGCAATCCGAGGCAGACATGCTGCGGATCAAGGGTGTCGGCGAAGTGAAGTTCAGCAAGTACGGCAAGCTGTTCCTTGATTTTTTTCAAAATCAGGGGAATGCCGGAGGAACAGTGAACGAGGATGAAATTTATGCGGATGATGTGTACGAGGATTTTGAATAGCCATACTAAAAGATATGAGGCGTCATGCAAACTATAAAAGGTTGTGACCTATGAAAGTCATTTTATCAACGTTAAACGCAAAATATATTCATACCTCGCTGGCGATCCGGTGTCTCAAAGCCTACAGTGAAAAGGATTTTGACATCGAGCTGGCGGAGTATACGATCAAGGACCCTGTGATGAACATCGTATCCGACCTGTTTCAGCGGGGAGCGGATGTCATCGGCTTTTCCTGTTACATTTGGAATATTGAAGAGACGATTAAAGTCATTGATGTATTGAAAAAGATTATGCCGGAGGTCAAAATCATTCTCGGTGGCCCGGAGGTCTCTTACGATACCGAACATTGGATGAAGCGTCTGCCGAATGTGGATTTTATCGTTGTCGGTGAGGGAGAGGAAACCTTTCACCAACTGCTTCAGGAGATTGAAAGTACGCAAAAGTACCATTTCGTCTATGGACTGGCCTACCGCAAGGGAGAAGAGATCATTCAGATGCCGGGCCGTCCAAAGGCGAACTTGAGCGAGCTGCCGTCACCGTACCGCTTTGCAGAGGATATACCGGAATTAGGCAAACGGGTTGTTTATTTTGAAACCAGTCGGGGTTGCCCGTTCAGTTGTCAGTTTTGTCTGTCCAGTATTGAGGTAGGGGTGCGTTATTACGATATTGAGCGTACGAAGTCGGATATTCTGTATCTGATCGACAACGGAGCCAACCTGATCAAGTTCGTGGATCGAACCTTTAACATTAAACGCGATTATGCGCTGGAAATGTTCAAATTTCTCATCGAAAACCATCGTGGATGTGTCTTCCAGTTTGAGATAACGGCAGATATTATGCGTCCCGAGGTGTTGGATTATTTGGCAGAAAACGCGCCGCCGGGCGTATTCCGCTTTGAAATCGGCGTCCAATCGACGAACGATCCGACCAATGAATTGGTCAAGCGTCGCCAGAACTTTGCCAAGCTTTCCCGTACCGTTACGAAGGTCAAACAAAGCGGGAAAATCGACCAGCATCTCGATTTGATCGCCGGCCTGCCTTTGGAGGATTACAACACGTTTCGTAAAACGTTTAATGACGTTTTTGCGCTCGGCCCGGAAGAGCTTCAGCTCGGCTTCCTCAAAATGCTGCGCGGCACTGGACTGCGTATCGACGCAGATAAGTACAACTACACGTACATGGACGTCGCACCTTATGAAATGCTGAGCAATGACGTCCTTTCCTTTGCCGATATCGTTCGGCTCAAACGTTTGGAAGATGTGCTGGAGAAATACTGGAACTCTCATCGTATGGATCATACGGTGAATTATCTAATCGAGCGCGAATTTGCGTCTGCCTTCGATTTCTTTCAGGAGTTCGGGGACTATTGGGAGGGACAAGGCTGGCAAAAAATCGGTCACCAGCTCGAAGACCTGTTTACGCGTCTCCAGTCCTTTCTTGAATCACGCGGAACGAAGCGAATGGATATGGTGCTCGGACTGATGAAGCTCGACTATTTCCTGAACCATAAATACAAACCGCGTAAAATTTGGTGGGAACACGCCTTGGAGAAGGACGATTGGTCCAGCTATATGAAAATGGCTCTCCAGCACCCGGATGCGCTGTTGTCACCTGTGGTTGCAGACTTTGTGGCAGAGAAGCAAACTGCTGCACCTGCTTCTCATGCTACAGATAGCCATTCCGTTTCGGACAGTCCGCAGCCGCAGCCGCAGCCATACCGCGAAGTGATTCCGTCTTTCGCTTCCTTGAAGCTGGGTGAAAAGGAACTGCAAAAGCACGCTGTGCTGGATGTTCTACCGTTCCGGCTGGATCATATCCTGAGTGGCGGCAGCCCTTTGACCGCCGAAGGCCGCACGCTGCTACTCGTAGTCTACCAGCAAAACGAACAGCAAAAGCCGCTCTACTACACTATGCCGATTGGCAAGGAAATTGCTGCGATTTAAGTGGAATAAGGTAACAAATAACCCTGCTTTCAAAAAAACTCGGGATGAAATGCCGTCATCTGATATTTGAATAGAGTATGTTAGTGGGAAATCCTGCATTTGGGTGCCTGAATAAAGGATTTTTCATATTGGCAATATGGTTTTTCCTGTGATAAACTATAGCCAAAAGGTATATACTAAAAAAGAGTAAGGATGCTACCAACATCCTCACTCTTTGACAACAGCCGCTTACAAGGGCGGTGGCTGTTCAAAAAGTTTTAGTCATAGAAATATGACCGCATTCCTTTTCCAGAGGGCGGTCTATTTCTTTTTGTTGAAGGAAATAATCAAGATCACCAACGTTGCAAACTGAATCATCAACATCAGCGTATCTTTAACCTCCACAGGCATCACCTCCTTTGCAGGAGACTAGCCGACCGCCCATCTAAGCCATTCTGTTGTTAGTTTATAGTATATCATATGGATAGTCTTGCTAAAAAGGACAAAAATGAAAACGCCTGTTTCTAGATTCTAGGTTAACTTGTTCACCAACGATTGTGCAGGATGGACAGAAAAGTTTTAACCTATCATTTCGTGAAATCAAAGTGTGGTTTTTGGATAAGCTATTAATTGTAGCTTTATCCTTTTAGCAAGTGAAAAGAGAAAATTATTCACCAAGCAACATTTGGTTTAGGCTTACGCCATCTTTTAAGCCTTGTTCATACATAATAGATTCAGCCATGCCTTGGAGTAAGGTAGTATTGGTTTCGTAGTCGTAAAGTGCTTGTATGTATTCCTTTGGCAAGCAATCATGTAGAATAGAAAAGAGTTGATTACAGTTTTTCATTAAATCTTCGTATCCTGGGGATGTAGCCAATATGGAACTTGCAACATGCTCCATGCGAATAGAAATGAACTGGTTAAGGCCATCTTGTATAGCATTCATTTATCTTCCTCCGTTAAGGTGACATCAAAGTGAAATCATAATTTCATTTTAAAGTGACATCACTATGATGTCAATAGGTAGAGTTAAATGGTTATTTCACAGTGCTATAATAATGAAATCACTATGGTGAGGAGTTTAAACGATGACAACAAATAAAAAAGCGTTCACACTACGATTAAATCCAGAAAATTTTGAGAAAATCAAAATTATAGCTGAGCATGATAAGCGGTCAATCGCAAAACAGATTGAATATCTAATTGAACAACATATTGAAGAATTTGAGAATAAGAAAGCTAAAGAGCTTGAAGAGGAAAAAGCTAAAGAGCTAGAAGATAAAAAAAATGAAGAGCTGGAAAATGAAAAACTGGATAATGAAATAGTTGAAGATAATAATTCTGACTCCGCTAAACAAGAGTAATTCAGGACTGCTCTGCTTTGCTTTGTAATAGATTAAATAATGCCTAAGGAGTGCAGTCATGAACTCCATACTAATAAACTTGGCTCAAACCTTCTTTTATATGGATTTAAGACGTTTTTTGAATCCATAAACAATATTCAAACGGAATATAATTGGTTACCTACCGGGTTAGAATTGAATTGGATGCCGGATGATTTTTTTGAATATGTAGAGCAGAATCTGGATTTTGAAGAAAATGGGTATGGAAAATATAAGTTGAATTAAAAAAATGTACATAGAAAACGGAGTAGGCGGAATGGTGCTGTACAAGCGAAGCGTTCGCTTTCAAAGCTTTCCGTAGGAAAGCTCGCTTCAGAAGCATCACCTCCCCGGATTTCTACCCTTATAAAAGGCTTTATTCAAGAAATCCGGGGGCGGTGGCGATGGGAAGCACCATCCGACTGCGCAGTGGCGCATTAGGTAACTTTTAAACTCAGCTTATATAGAAGAAGATAAATTGATCGGATTTACACAATTGTATCCTTCGTTTTCTTCTATCTAACTGGAGTCAAAGGAATGGGTTTAACAACAGGAAGGGATAATAAGACGACTCAAAGGATTTATGAAAAAAACAGCTTATATCAGAGACAAGGAATTTTTTATTATGATTTGACTTTATAGCTGTAATCACGTTATAAAATCGGTTATAATGAGGTAAGAATAAGTAAGGAGCCGTGCGCTAACACGGCTCCAGCATACAACAACTGCATAAAGAGCAGTCGGCCGCGTAAGATAAGGTCGGAAATAGACCGTTTTCCTTAGTCAGGGCGGTCTATTTCTTTTTCATGTAGGTAAGTAACGCCAGAATGAACATGCCGAACATGATCATTAAAGAGATAGCATCTTTGACCTCCATGGGCATCACCTCCCTTCTGGGAGACTAGCCGACCGCCCTCTATAGCCGTATATTGTACTAAAAAAGTATACCATAAATAAAGGATAATTAAAGCAATAAAACACTTAAAAACGTCTTATTAAATTTAATAGAGCTATCCTTCATTATACTCTATCTTTACTCCTCAGTTGTTTTCTTCCCCCAAACATATTTCAATATAAAAAATAGTATGGCCAGTACCATAAGAAGCAATGCAATCTGTAAGCCATAACGATGTATAAGTTCTCCTGCTGTTTGTACATGATCGCCGAAGAAATGTCCGAGCAAAAAGAAGATTAGCGTCCAGATCAAGCCTGTTGAATAAGAGAACAAAGCATAACGCCTGAAGCTCATTTTATTGATTCCGACAATATAAGGGATGATGTGACGGACAATCGGCAGGAAATAACTGATGCAAATGGTGAAATTGCCATACTTATGGACCAAATTTTCCGAAAATGTAATGTACTTGTCCATTTTCTTTTTTCGTCGTAAACGATCCAGAACGGTTGTGCCCAAGAATCTTCCCAATACGTAGCCTAAGGACAAGCCCGATATAACCCCTAGATATACGATGAAAAAGGCGAGTAACGGTTGAAGTATTCCCATGCTGGTTACAGCCCCGCCAGTCATCACAATTACTTCGTCTGGAATGGGTAGCCCAACGATCCCGAGCCATAGGGAAAAAAATAATGCCGCATAGCCATACTGTTCGATGATGGAAATTAAATGTTCAACGTCCATAATCACTCCCCCTAATCATGCTTTCTTCCGGCATACATAGACGAACGCAGGTGGAATGTTCATAGGCACAAACTTGATTTCCTCAATATCAAACCATTCCTCTAACTGCTGCTTCATTTGTTTAGAATATTGAAAGGCGACAAACATTCCCTGATCCTTGAGCGATAGGTGAATCTGTTCTACAATTTGATCTCGCATCGCTTGGGGGAAATTAAAAAATGGCAGCCCGCTTATAATGCAGTCAAGCTGTTCAATTTCTGCATTTTGTATAGCACGTTGAAGCTCACGGGAGTCGGAGTAACAAAGATAATTCGGAAATCTCTTTTTTAAATCTCGTCGCATTGTCTGATCCTTCTCAAAAAGCAGTACCTTGGTTTGTTCCCTTGCAGCAGATGGAATGTATTGAGTGATTGCCCCGGTACCAGCACCAAGCTCGGCAACGCTATGAATTTCACTCCATGGAATGGATTCGATCATTTTTTTAGCTAGAAATCTGGAGCTTGGTGTTACACTGCCCACATAGGCTGGCGAATGCAAAAATTTAAATAAGAACAAAAATCTCTCGTGAATCAAATGACTAATACGGATCATGAACCGTTCCCCTACTTTCGATTTTCTGAATACGTTCGTTTATTCTCTGCTAAGAGTAACAAATTATACCTTTGCTTGCTCCTGTCTGGAGTAGGGTTCATATCCCCGTCCTGAGGCGGGGATTTTCCTTGACTATAGTCCAGGAAGCAGTGGGGAAATTATTCTGTTATCATTCAGCGTATCCTCAGGTTGCATTCAGTTTCGCTACCGATGAAAAAGAGGTGGGCAACTAAAAAATGATGTACACTGAGAGGAGATCTACTTAGTCATTATCCATTAACAGGCATCTGATCACAACTTCCTATTACAGCCCAGCAGTACGTCAACTCAAAAATGGCATCAGCCAGCTTCTAGTTGAATCTATAAAAAAGATTGTGTTAAAATAGCTAAATCCCATGTTGGATTCTTCCGTGCATGGGCTTATTTTACATAACCATATATATTTGCAGGAACAGGAGATTAACAATATTGACTCAAGTACAAGCACAACCAAATGAGAACGCATGGATTGCGAAATGGGAGTCAACTCAGCCGTTAACAGATAAATGGCTTACCATAGGAGAAATACATTATTTTCTTAGCCATGCACTGATTCTCATTACAGACGGGCAAGCGGTTTGGAATATTAATGGGCAGCATGTCCATGTTGCATTTGGGCAATTGATTGCAATCGAACAGGGATCGTTGATTGAGGTTCTAGAGGGTGGGAATCTTGATCTGGCAGGCTGGAAAATTCAGTTTGATACGTATTCTTTCCACCAGGATCGGGAAATCATAAAATTTGAATGGCATGTACCTACCGGGGAAACCTATCAAAAGGTGCAGTTAACCCGTGGTTTTTTAGCGAGTATACGTGACCGTTTGAGTGAAGAACAAGTTTGTGATGGAATGAGTGAGATGCTGGTTGAGAATCAACATCTTTTGTATGGATTATTGAAGAATTTATATCATAAACAGCCAACTGACCAGCAGACCACTGAAAATGGAATTATACGTTCAATCACCTACATGCAAGAGCATTACGATGAAGTGATTACACGTGAGCAATTAGCACAGATGGCAGGCATAAGTCAGTGGCATTATTCTCGGAAATTTAGTGAATTATGTGGCCAGCCTCCTCTAGAGTATCTAGCGAAATACAGGATTTATCGCGCACAAGAAGAGCTGTTATTAACTTCAGCGAAATCTCAAGAGATTGCTAAAAAAGTAGGTTTTGAGGATGCTCATTATTTTAGCCGCCGCTTCAAACATTTTACAGGTGTGTCGCCAAAAAATTATGTTCGAACCTTGGAGCAACGCAAAATTTTATCGGTATCTCCGCTTTGTGCTGACGTTTTAATTGAATTAGGCATCATACCCTATGCGGTTATGGTCACCCCCCTGCTATTACCACAGCATCAACGGCAATTATTTGAGAAGCATCAGGTAGAATTGCTGGAAGTACCACAATACGATATGAATATAACTTTAATTCAACAAAAGAAGCCGGAGCTGATTATTGGACATCTGTTAACGGAAGATATAAAGAAGCAATTGCGCACAATCGCACCCATTATCACAGGGCTTACCCTCCATTTGGATGTTCTGCTTGATCAATTTGCAGCCTTATTTAACAAAAAGGCAGCAGCAGAAAAGCTCCAGGCTCAAATGGAAGAAGTAGTGAGAGCAGCAAGAAAACAATTAAAAAGGATAGTAGAATCCTCTGCTACAGTCATGGTTCTAAGAGTAGAACCCTTTGGATATCGATATCTTGGGGGATATTCAAGCGAGGTATCTCAATTGCTGTATCAGAAGTTAGGACTATCACTCCCAGAACCGCTAAAGGCGGGAGAAGCATGGTTTAATCCATGTTCCCTTGAGCAGCTGCTTATGGCTAATCCTGACTATCTATTTGTGGAGAAACGTGTGATGGAGAATTTCAGCGCAGAGGAAAATATGAAGAAACTCATGGAGAGCAGTCAGTGGGAACATGTAAGAGCAGTTAAAGATCATCGGGTGTTCTATATAGATACGAGTCTGTGGGTGTATGGTAGTGGAGTTGTTGGGTATACGATGATTATAGACCAAATCGTGAGCAGTTTAATGGATTCACCAAATAACAGAGCACAATAATCCACTTCAATACGCACGGTTAGCTATGGAAGGATATCTTCTTATTTGATAATCTTTGATAATGATAATTATTATCAACAGAAGAGAGGGCCATCATGTCAAAACGGGCGATGATACGATTGGGAACCGTACTGTTAGCTTTTACCTTCGTATTAGCAGCGTGTTCCAATGCATCAAATCAGAAGGAAGCGGCTTCTTCCGCAGAGAATCAAGAGAGCAGTGGAACAAGAGTGGTGAAGGATGCTTTTGGAGATGTGACGATCCCAACTCATCCCAAAAATATGCTTGTCATGAGTTCCAAATATGCAGAGTATTTAATTGAAATGGGAATTACGCCACAAATGGTTTCATTTGTTCCCGAAATAGAACCGGCTTATCGTCTTTCATATTTTGAAAAGCATGGAGTTAAAATGATTCAAGAGCAACAGTATCAAATGAATTATGAAGAATTGCTTCGTTTATCGCCGGATTTGATTATCACACAAGGAGAGGGGATGGATGCACAAGTATATGAAAAGGTATCCAGGATTGCTCCAACCATTGCTTTACAGGCAGGGAGTGGCATGTATGACGCAATGCCCAAATTAGCAGACCTCTTCGATAAGAAGACAGAATCTGAAAAGGTATTAGCTGAATTTGGTGAGAAGGCGACAAGGGCGAGAGAAAAAATTCATCAAGCTATTGAGAATAAGACGGTGCTTATTCTTCGAGTAGACCCAAAACAATATCGTTATTTAGGATCACAAGCTGGCGAGAGCAGTGAATTCTTTTATAAAACACTTGGGCTAAAAATCCCTGAAATATTTAAAGACTCGAAAGACTGGTTTACACCATTTTCACTAGAGATTTTACCTGAAATCAAACCGGATTTTATTTTCCTTGAGAAAAGAATGATACAAAATTATAATAGTGCAGATTCACTGAAAAGTTTGGAAGAAAGTCCGTTATGGAAGAACATGGACGCTGTTAAAAATAATCATGTGTTTCCACTAAAAACAAGTGATTTTGTTGAAGGTGAAGGCCCCATTGGATCAAGTTTGCTTATTGACTATGTCGTAGAAAAGTTGGTGCCTTAAATGAATACAGAGCAACGGGATATTTACGATATTACCATTGTTGGCGGCGGCCCTGCGGGTATGTATGCTGCTTTTTATAGTGGCATGAGAGCGATGCGTACCAAATTAATTGACGCTAAACAGGAGCTAGGCGGATTTATGCGTACATATCCTGAGAAATTAATCTGGGATGTGGGCGGAGTAGAACCGATACGATGTGAAAGATTAATTGATGCTTTGGAGAGACAAGCGAAAACATTTGATCCCAGCATTGTACTAGGTCAGGAAATCGCACATTTGGAACGTCATGATGATGTCTTTGTACTGACATCAAAAACGGGTGAATGCCACTACACACGTACTATATTATTATGTGCTGGAAGAGGAATGACACAAGTTCAAAAGCTGGATGTTGAAGGGGCCAATCGTTATGAATTGACGAACCTTCATTACGTAATTACAGATTTGTCCAGATTTAAAGATAAGCGTGTTCTGATTTCAGGGGGCGGAGATTCTGCGGTGGATTGGGCAAATGAAATAGTAAAGCTGGCCAAAGAGGTTATTGTGGCTCATAGACGAGATGAATTTACTGCACATGAACTTCCCGTAGCCCAAATGAGAGCATCCGCTAAGGTCATGACACCGTACATGATAGATTGCTTATATGGTGCGGGGGATTCTATTCAAAGAGTGGCTCTCAAGCATATCAAGACCGGTGCTATCAAGCGGGTTGAAGTAGATGAAGTTGTAGTCAGTCATGGATTTGATCGTGATTTCGGTGATGTATTGAAATGGGGGCTAGACAGGGAGGATTATGGTGTCTCTGTTGATGCTCGAATGCGTACAAGCATTCCGGGAATTTTTGGGGCTGGAGACTTTATCACCTATGGCAGTAAGGTTCGTTTAATTGCAGGAGCATTTAATGATGCCGTACTAGCCGTAAATAGTGCTAAGCTCTATCTGGAACCAACCGCTTCAGATATGGCTGGTGTTTCGTCTCATCATTCTGCCTTCTTTGAAAAAAATAAAGAGATCTTACAAGGTTGATAAGAGATCACAGTAATTGACGAGATTTTTCTCGAATCATTACTGTGATCTTTTTGGTGTAAGAGAAAAATAAGAAGGTGACTTTACATGGGAATATTTATACAATATAAAACAGTAACTACGATGAAAGGTATGATCGGATTGACCACAGAAGTAATACACAAAATATATACCATGTGCATGATTCAGGACGGAACCAAGGTATTGCTCCTCAACAGACCGGATAAAAAGGGCTTTCCAGGTTACATCGCGCCAGGAGGGAAAGTAGAATTTCCAGAGAGCATTGTCAATGGAGCCATTCGTGAAGTGAAGGAAGAAACGGGATTAACCGTTACGGAAATTGTATTTAAAGGAATTGACGAATTTTGTGACCCTAGCAAAGGGTTAAGATACATGGTATTTAACTATTTGGCTACTGCGAGTGAGGGGGAGCTGCTAGAAAATCCTCCAGAAGGAGAACTGCTATGGGTGGATATGGAGGAAGCGCTCAATCTGCCCATGCAGGATTGGTTTAAGCAGAGATTCCCATTGTTTTTCGCTCCCGGAACCTTTGAGGTGAGCCAGGTGTGGATACAGGAAACGAATGAAACTTTGGAAGCAACGGTCAAAAACTATGGGGTGTAGAGTGGCATCCATGTGAAAGGCAGTGATCTGGATATTATTTGTGAAGATTGTGTTAATTCCTAAACCCAGTAAAATAGAAGTAACAGAAGGTTGGAAGAACACACGGACATTTTTATTTTAGAGGGTGTCGCACTTCATATTACAATCCGTCATTGAACGGTGGCCACCGAGTCAACCAATTTCTCAAACGTTTAAACGATGAATCACTTTGGACTACTTCGAAGAATTTCGGATGTATCGTTAGCTCTAATTGTTTGATTGATTTATCTCTTTCCGCTCAATTGTAGCACTTAAAATGGAATTTTGTTGGAATATATGTTAAATGTATTAAAATATATGTAAATAACTATGGCCGAATAATTGAGTGTGAAATTAAGTATGAAAAAATTCAAGTATGAAAGGATATAAAATCAAAACCTTTAAAAAAGAGTTGGTATGGATAATTTGTAAATTAAGATAAAATAGCACGCCTGTTGAATAA
>NZ_JBITPI010000019.1:0-20975 GCF_050467745.1 Paenibacillus sp. NRS-1781 | reverse complement strand
GTGACGCCAGTGGCTCCCGTAACTCCCTTAACTCCAGTAGCACCAGTAATGCCGTTAGCTCCCGTAGCTCCAGTAACTCCGGTAGCGCCAGTGGCTCCCGTTAGCCCTGTCGGTTCCGCACCTTTTGCTACAAGCAATTCGGAAGATACAATACGGTGAGCTGTCACTAACTGCCCCATTGAATTTTTACCCCAGACTGAAACTTGAATTTCATTTTCTGTAACACTTTCATCAGTGGTAAAAACAAACTCAAATGAATCAAAATCAGCATAATAATCTTTTGTAATCACTCCATTTGAATTTACAGTTATAAAATCAACCGCGTATAACGTTCTTGTACCATTTAGATAAAAACCCTGAATCAATACCGTAGAAGAATTCACAGTATCACAGTTATAAATTTTCACGGTAACTCGATGAGTAGGCCGAACACCACTGACATAATTATTTTCTATGGGTCCAGTTGATATAACTACCATATATTGGATTCTCCTTTCGTCTAAAGTAACGAGGCTATAATCCTATCACTAATGCCTCCTCTTCTATAACTAGTATTGAGATTCGAACGTTCACGATTTATATAATATGTAACATCTATATATACGTGTGGACATTCCCTATGTGATAAAAACCCCTTTTGATAAGTAAGCTTTTTTTGTGGGGCAAAAAAATACCGCTCTGTCTGCCAAAAAAGCAGGGGAGCGGTATTTTTAATCCGTATGCTTTTGTATGGGAGAGCCGGATCATGAAAAACGTTACGGGTAGCTGTATGTGACGACAGGCTACTTCGTTGCCGCTGACTTAGCCGGAGCTTTACTTGTTCCTACTGGCGGTTGGGAAGGTTTAACGCCGTTTACTAAATCCGTAACCATTTTCTCTAGGTTAGAGATTCGATTATTGTATTCGGTGTCAGTAACTTTACTGTTTTTCTTTTCTTCGGCCATCCTCGATTTCGTGTCGGAAACGAGCAAACTAATGACTTCTTTCACGTTCACGCTTTGTGCCTTTGCGATCGCAGCGAGCGTTTTATCGGCTTTCAATTGTGTGTTCAGTTCACTGGAAGATAGACCTAGCACCTTCAAAAGGGCTTTATTCTCCGCATAATTACCGCCCGCCGTTTTCGGGCCGTTGGCATCGCCAGGAAGTACATTCCCTTTGGTGGCGAGCAGTTTCTCGGCCATAGCGGAATAGTCCGTTGTATTGGATGCGTTAGCTCCGACAGGAGGGTTTTCCTTCAGCCATGTGGAGAGATTGGTTTTCAGTTTTTCTTTGGACACGCCTTGCTTCTCAGCCACTTCACCCAAGGTGTTTTGTTTGAGCTGGGTTCTAAGCGCATCGTTATCAAGGGATAATAGCTTGCCCAGCTTGTCCTGAAATTGACCGATTTGTCCAAACTGTCCTTGTGCATCTGTAGGCGGCTTTTGTGAAGCATTAGCAGATTTGTCAGCTGTAGCGGCAGCAGCGTGAACCGCGCCCGCAGAATAAAGTGCTCCACCTCCTAAAATTGCCAATGCCATCGTTCCTGCCAAAATCGCTTGTTTGGTGTTCTTCATCTTTATTTTCCACCTTTCGGTTAGGGTGTGTTTGGTACGAGATTTATCATAAGATTTGAACTGGAATGCTGTCTGAGTGCAAGCTGAGCGTTTGCTGAATAGGTTTTTTTGGGCGGCATGACTAAAATTTTAACTGAACATTTACTTGTATTACGTGTATTAAGTGATATAATACACTATATGCACGATAGATGCAGCGGATTAGGGGGGGAAACCCATGGAAGAGCAAAGGGTTGGCTCGCTTCGGTTTTTAATTGATTTTAGCCAGCCATTATATGAACAAATATTAAATCAGGTACGAAGCTCCATTGCCAAAGGGGAGATTGAAATGGGAAGCAAAATGCCGTCCGTTCGTGATCTGGCACAGGAATTGCGTATGAATCCGAATACTGTGATGCGGGCGTATCAGGAGCTGGAGCGGGACGGACTGACTGAGAAGCGGCGCGGCTTGGGAACCTATGTTACATCGTCCAGTGAGCGGGTAGACAGCTTTCGGGAACAACTGGCCCTGACGTATATAGATCAGTTCCTGGGACAGATGAGCAGTCTGGGGCTGTCATGGGAGGATGTACAGCGGTATATAGGAAGCAAACAGAACGAGAAAGATGAGGAAGGAGGCGAAGGGGCATGACGGAATCTATTGTGGTTGCGAGTCATCTGACGAAGCAATATGAAAGTAAAAAAGCGCTGGACCACTTGGATGTCGTCATTCCGGCGGGACGCATTGTAGGGGTGCTTGGACCCAATGGTTGCGGGAAGTCAAGCTTGTTTCGGGCGATCACCGGATTGATTCGGCCGGAAGGAGGCGAGCTTTATGTGTTGGGGCAAAAGCCCGGTTGGGAAACCAACCGTGGCATATCCTACCTGCCTGACCGGGCTCGCTGGTACCCCAATCATACGGTGCAGCAGACATTGGAGTGGGGACAGTCCTTTTTGCCTGGCTTTAATATAAAGGATGCGCATAAGCTGGCTGATCTTATGGACGTAGAGTTAGAGTTGAAAATGACCGGGTTGAGTCGCGGGCAGGAGGCACGGGTGCTGCTGATTCTGTGTCTGGCGCGTGAGGTTCCGCTTATGATCCTGGATGAACCCTTTGCTGGCATTGATGTCCTCTCCAGAGAAGCAATCGTGGCCGGTATTATTGATTATTTGGAGGATCGGCAGCAATCCATACTCATGAGTACACATGATATTCAGGAAGTGGAAGGCTTATTTGATTACACGATTATGATGGACCGCGGACGGGTGATATGGTCCGGTGATTCGGATGATCTACGTGGAGAGCATGGATCACTGAATCAGGTGTTCCGCAATTTGTACAAAAAGGAGTGGAAGGCGTGAATTCATCAGGGCTGTTCAAAGATTTGATACGCCATGAATTTCGAAATAAAGGAAGCTGGAGAAAGCAGAGCCGCAATCAACTGCCCAGATCGTGGAGACTTGTATATTTCTCACTATTTCTAATTGCGGCGTTCGTTATTTCCTTGTATTTCGCGCTTCACAACCAACTCGAATTGACAAGGCTGTGGTATGTCACCCTGGGCTTGCCGTACATGATCATTTTCATGGGTGTGGGAAGTCTGAGAAGAGAATGGGAGAATGACACCTACGGATGGTGGCTGACCCTGCCCTATCCGCGCATGTGGCTGATAAGCGCCAAATGGATTGCTGCTATTTTACAAGCCATGGTCGTGACATTATTCCTGTTTGTGGTAGGTTCTCTGTACGCGCTGTTCATCTCATCAACCATCCAGCCTTATACGTTTGCGGATGCAGCGTCCTTTATTATAGCTGGATTGAACTGGTTTGTGATGATTATCGCTTTCACACCGTTTGTTATTGCGCTGGGTCTGCTGACGGCCAGTACCAAATACAGCACTTTGCGGCCGATTAGCCCGATACTGTGGATTCTTTTGATGGGTGGCGGGAGTGTCTTTTATTGGTCAGGCGATCAGGGGCTTTATGAGCAGTTTGACCATCTTCAGACAGGACAATGGTTTCCTTTTACTTGGCATTTCCCGGTTGCGGTGTTGATCAGTTGGGTTGCTGCATACGCATTAATCCGCTTGAACGCTTATTTGCTGGAGAAAAGGCTGTCAATTTAGCAAACGATCCAATGACATATATATAGGAAAGGAGTTTCACTATGGCGCCGATATTCATCTATGCATTGTTGGCTGTTTTGGTGGGGCTGATGATCTGGTTGAGAACCAAAAGAAGAGGGGGGCCGGTCAAAGGAAACGGAGTTTGTCTCTTGCTTCCCTTGTTTATCGCATTCCCACTCATGATGATGTCTGTGTACCAATTGATGCATATTCCTGGCCAAACGCATGCGCTTCCCGCCTTTTGGGAGCTATTGGCTGCCGGGCTGTTAGGTGCGGTGTTTGGTTACGTCATTCTGCTGCATACGGCATATGAGAGACGGGACGACGGACACATTTATCCCAAGCCGAACCCATATTTTAAATACATTATTATCTCCATTATTTTGCTTCGCGTCGTTTTGACCCAGTATCTTAGTAGCTTGGGTACGACCGAGATTAGTCTACTGGCGATTACGATGGCGGTCGTCTATATCTCCATCTGGCGAATTGGGAGCTTCATTAAGTTTCGGAGAACGTTATCTGTATAACAATATCAATGGGGTTAACAGCGGTTTACTATTTAAAAAGCGTTCATCCGCTTGGTGATAGGAGCCGCTTTTTTTGAGTTAACTTCATTAGTACATTTTATTTATAATGTCGAATTGTCAAGCCAAGTGCGACAGTTCCTGTGTGAAAGATTCGTGAGCGGTTTTCCACCCCAGGCATTCTTGGCAAGTAACATTGCTATGTACAACTATGTTGGCTATGCATTAAGTGGTCCTCCGTATCTTATTCCTCAAGCGCTACTGACTTGGATTTATCTGTTCTTCCTGGTTGGTATGGTCAGCTCGATTTGGATGGGGAGGCGTAGTATCCGCCATTATGGTCTTCTTGCTGTTTCAAAAGAATCGATTGGGGTTTAAAGGAAAGGAGAGGATGTTGTAAATTATTTTTTTGTGGTAAGTTGTAACTTCATTAGTTACATAAAAGGGAATCGTTTTCCATATTATTTTATAAGATGAGAGGAGCTTACATTCATGAAAAAACATACGGTTACCGCTGCACTCGCTGGCTTGCTCGTACTATCTTCTGCTGTACCGACCTTAGCTGCCGAGGTAAAACCCCCTACAGGTATTCAGGTTTGGATAGATGGCAAGAAAGAGGCTTGCAAGATTGCTCCTATCGTGGAAAATCAGCATGTTCTGATTCCTTTGAGACAATTGGCCTCCAGTTTGGGGATTCCGCTTGATTCCAAGCATATTACGTTCAGCACAGCGCGTCAAAGCACGACAATCCGTTATGATCAGGCGACGGTTGTACTGGTGTCGGGCAGTCCGGAAGCGCAAATCAATGGAATTAAGGTGCCGCTGTCCACTTCGACGATTTTAACCAAACAAGGGGTGACCTATGTTCCGGTGGATGTCGTTAAGGAGGCATGGGGCAAGCAAGTGACTTGGGACCCGGCCAGCCAAACCGTGCAAATCGGGATAAGCAACAAGGATAAGGTTGTTGAGATTCTGAAAAGCTTTGAAACCGGAGATACGAAAGTGGCCGAAACTTGGGTTAGCAAGGATCAATATATCCAGCATAATCTGAGCTTTGCCAACGGTAGAGAGGGCTTGATCGAAGGTATTAAACAAATGAAAGGAGCCAATACACAGGTTGATATCCAAAGAATCATTCAGGATGGAGACTATGTAGCCGTTCATTATAAGGAAACGGATGATGGCAAACCAAGTGTATTGTTTGATATTTTTCGGTTCGACAAGAACGGTAAGATTGTTGAGCATTGGGACAACAGTCAGGAGCTGGCTCCAGCCAATCCGAGCGGCCGTACGATGATTGACGGAACGACAGCAATCACAGACCTTAACAAAACCGAAGCAAACAAAGCGTTGATTCGCAAGTTTGTGGATGATATCCTGGTGGGCAAGAACCGCGCTGCATTGGAAAGCTACTTTAACGGTGATCATTACATTCAGCATAATTCCTTTTTCGGTGACGGTGTTTCCGTGATTAAGCAATTATTCCCCGCAGCTGATGGAAACCAGGGAAAAGCCTCGGGATACGATAAGGTGCATAGGGTCATTGGAGAAGGGAACTTCGTACTGGTTGTGAGCGAAACCAAATCGCCTGAGGGGAACACGACTGCTGTCTATGATATGTGGCGCGTAGAGAACGGCAAGGTGGCAGAGCATTGGGATGTAGTTCAGAATGTTCCGGCTAAAGCAGAGTGGAAGAATACGAACGGCAAGTTTTAAAAACGGCATTCCCTTACGGTCGTTGATGTATTTGCTTGAGAATTTGTTAGGTTGAACAATAAGCATGACCAAAAGAACTTCCAACCCGTTATTCCGGGGCAGTGGAAGTTCTTTTTTTTGCAGGATAGCGTGTGAATAGACATGCTTCTATGATGTTCGTCATAAGGTATTCTGTTCATCAGGAGTGCTTAATACTGCGCCTGCTGATTCTCTTTGGACGAGCGTGACGTACAGCCGTTCATGCTCCACGTCTTCCCCCGCTATGATTTTGAGAACTTGTTCGGCAGCTACTGAGCCCCATTTACGTTTGGAGTAATCAATGGTCGTCAGTCGGGGCTGAATATATTGTGCCAGCTCGATATTATCAAAGCCGACGATATGAATGTCTCGGCCGATGGTAAGCTCCGACTGAGCCATTCGATTGTAAAAGCCTACTGCCATCTCATCATTGAGGCAGAATACCGCGACGGGTTCAGAATCCGGGCTGACATGTTGCTGTAAAATGATCTCGGCCGCCTGTTCGCCGCCCGATTTTTCAAAATCGCCGCCAATCTCGATCATTTCGGCGGTGCCGCTGCGCTCAATCGTCTGTTTGACCGCCTGCATCCGCTGCCATGAATCATAAGAGCCGTCCGGCCCGGTGACAACGTACAGCTTGTGGTGTCCCATTTCCAGCAGATGCTCTACCGCGAGAGCGGCACCTGCTTTGTTATCCAGCAGTACCTGATTAATGTTGGGATGATTCAGCTCACGGTCCAGTACGACAATTTTATGCCCGCGCTCGGCGTAATTCAGCAGTTCCTGACTATCGAACGTCTGATCCAGTATGATGGCTCCATCAATCATGCGCTCCGGCAGCATTCGGTGAGACTGCTTGCCGCTGCATACGATGAGGTCATAGTCTTTTCGGTTCAAAATTTCCTTGATGCCGTACAACAAATCTCCATAAACGTCTCCACGGAAATCGGTTAGGAAGACGCCGATAATTTTGGTTTCCCTTTTTTTGAGATTACGAGCGGCGGCATTCGGCACATAGTTAAGCTCTTTGGCAATAGCTAAAATACGTGCGCAGGTCTCTTCCGTTACCTTATCACTGCCGTTCAATGCGTATGAAACGGTAGATATGGAAACGCCCGCCTGTTTGGCGATATCTTTAATGCTGACCACATCGTTTCCTCCTTTTCGCCAGTCTTATACTTGCTATTGTATTTATTTCGAATATCGTAACTGGAGGTGCAAGCAGCAAAGGGCGATCCCGCAAGATCGCCATTGCTTTGTTGCCTGTACCTGATTTAGAATCGCTCTTGGGATTTAAGCAAAATGCTCTTTATAAATTAATCTCCAGACGGTGTACACCGTCATGGTCTGCTAATGCCAGCTCGAAAGTCTTGCGCTTGATGCGCAGGGCACCCGAACGGTAGCGATTGTCATCGACTGGCTCGCTTTCCAGTGGTGTTCCGTTCAATACCGCGCGGCCTTGCTCATCACTGCTATGCTCTTGCCGCATGCGGTAGACGAAGGTAACGGGTTTACCGGCAAAGGAAAATTCGAATTCCAGTCCGTCGAGATCATCCGGCAGTACAGGGTCCAGGATCAGGTCTTCGCCCGACTGACGGATACCAAGGACATTCGATATGAGCTGATTCATATAGATCCCCGGACCACTGGAGTAGATTCTCCAGCCGCCTTTGACTGGAACGGCGCCTTCACGTAGTTCACCAAACCGCTCTTGTGCTTCGTAGCGGGTATTAAATTTGCCGTCCGAGCTGCTAAAATATGCGTTGCTCTGACGCCATTCGGCGTTTGGTACGGACGCTCGAATGCCAACCGGGTTGATGAGCTTCAGGCTGTGCCAGGCGTCATCTTTGCGACCGAGCTTGGCCATGGCTTCCGCGAAGCGGATATGGGCATGCACATATTGCAGCCCGACCTCGCGTCCGAAGTTGGCCGCTTGCTCTGCGCGCTTGAAGTGCGAACTCACACCGCCATCGTACTGTGCAGGGCGGTTCATCAGACGCACGCCATCCGGGCACAGGAATTGCTCGCGGATGAGCTGCTCATGAGCCAATGCTTGCTCCGGCGTGAGTAGCTGGCTGATCATGCTGCGTGTCATCGGCAGCAAGCGGTAGTGAATCCCCGTCTCCGTATCGGACGGATGGAGCATCAGCTTGGGCTGACCGGGTTCTTCCATATACACGAAGCCCGGGATAATACCGCTCTCCAGCATGTAGCGGTTAAAGTCCTTGCGGATGCCTTCGGCCATCTGGTGCAGCTCCTGTGCGATCTCGGCGGCTCCGCGTATGACGCCTGCCGGGGCTTGCTCCAGTGCAGTAGCAAAGTTGCGAACCACCTGATAGGTGAGTGCAACGGTCCAACTGCTCGCCATGTATTGCTTCAGTTGAGTGTTGGCTGGCTGGAGTGTGTCATCCCAATCGCCGTCGCCGTAGGCTGACAAATGTGTATCATGAAGGAAATTCGCCCGAATATATTCGATTTCCTTCATCGCATGTTCCATGAGGGTCGCGGTCTGTTTTGTATAATCAAAAGTATGTCGGTTGGTGTAGGGTACATTTTCTTCCAGAATACTGTAATCCCGGGTAGCGGTCAAATAATCTCCCAGTACCTTGAGCGGCCAGACGATAATATCACCGTGGCTCTCTTCTTGTTGAATGCGAGTATAGTTGTCGAACATAAACCATTGCGGCCAGTTTCCGCTATCTTCGTACTGATGGCTGAACACGGTCAGTAGAATGGAACGGACTTCGTCAAACTTTTGCACGGCTGAAAAATATTCCACCGGGCCCTGACATACATCTCGTGTTCCCCAAGCTGCACCACCGTATTGCTCCAGACCATGAGGCACGGAATAGTGGACAAGCATATTGTGGGTATACCACCAGGCCACCGCATTCACACGGAACAGCTCGCTGGTTTCATGTCCGCTATGCGTCAGATGGAAGCCGTTCATCAGCCCGGAAAAATATTGCCGATAGCGCTCACGCTCAGCTTCGAAAGAGGCATCTCGTTCCGCATGTGCTTGACCTTTTCCGGATGGATAGCCATGCAGCCAGCCTTGCACGGTGCAGGTCCATTCGCTGCTGTCGCCCAGCTCCAGCACGACCAGAGATGCATCGGGGGAGGCTGTACCCTGTAGCAGCGTGTGAGCGTCGCTCACTTGCTGTAACGGAGCGCCTTGTACCTGCATTCGGTACAACAGGTCCGGGTAGGTTTCAGCGCTCAGGGAAGCCTGGTCTGCGCGGAAGAGCAGGTCATCACCGTCCCGTTCCATATGAAACGGCAGCTCATACTCGTTCACATGCATGGACATTTGCTGAGTAACGAGGAATGGATAGGTTTTGCCGCTTGCCGAACGAACGTGAAGCTGTACTTCTGGCGTATCGGCGTTGGTATGATTTGTAATGATGAGCGTATCGTCAGCAGTTTTGTAATACCAGCGCACATAGTTAAAGCCGATCTCGAACAGGGAAGGCATCGTGAGCAGACGGTATTTCCCATCGATTCCCACATAGATACGCTGGCCGGATGTTTTGGGAATATTGAGTGCATTACGCGCGTTTGTGATCATTTTATTGAAATTCGTGTTGCCAACCACAAGCTGGGAATTGAACACCCCGTACATATAGGAGGTGGTTGTAATGGTTTCTTCCATACCTCCCGCGTAATGCCCGCCCATTAAAATATGTCCATGGGGACGCTCTACACGAAGCTCTTTGGATTTGAGTACGACATGTTCATAGCTGTCCGTGAAAAAGGAGAGCAACGTGTCGCCGTCCCGTTCTTCTTCCTGCCGTTTCGGGAAGAGCTGATCCAGCTCGGCTGCGGTCATATCCAGCGTGCGCAGCGGCTCCCCGATATTCTGGGCAGGAGCCACCCGCCCAGTTTGGAGATGACTTGCGACGTGCGCCGGGTTGGTGGTCCCGGAAGCAGCTTCCATAATCGTCGCTACTTCTTCGTGTGCTTTCGTCACCAGTTCCTGGTACTCCAGCTTTGTAACGGCAGCCGGATGATTCGGCTGGAACAGGCCGTAAAAGGTAAAGTGTGCCTCCCCGGTGAGCTTTACCCGCTCGGATTGCAGCGCCGTATAAGCAAATTCGTACTGGTACACTTCATTGGCGAGCGAATCGCGGCGCAGTGCTTCTGGCTCGTTCGTTTCTTTATACGAAAGCCCAAAAAATTGAAATCCGTCCGTCGAATAACCGACGTTTCGGGTCAACGAGCCTTGCTGGATGTAAGGGAACTCTTGACTTTGCGGCTGGTTTTGACGGGAGCAAACCGTATAGCCTCTTTGTTCGTCATGGTAGACGATATGGTCGATATATTGAGACAGATAAGCTTCATTACTGCGTACAGCCGCTGTATCCGCAATGCCGATATCCTGACCGTACACGATATCAGCTTCCACGTCATCGCCCTGTAGAGTTACATCCCAGAACCATACCCCAAGACGGCTTAGCGTGAATGTCACCTGATAGCCAACACCTGATGTAAAGCCTTCCCAAATAATCTGTTGATCCGTTTGTCGTACTACTCCGGGTGAACGGACTCCCAGCAGGGGAGTGATGCTGACGCCGGACGGACGGTACAGTCGCAAGTACAGGTTGTTCAGGGAACCGTCGACAGAATGGGTCAGCAGTTGATTGATCATGGTTGAGCCATGGGCGATTTTATATAGATCACCGCTGCTCAAGAAGGTGAAGGACAGGTCTCCAACCCGCAGCAAAATATTTTGATCCAGACTTGTATTCATCAAAGGTTACGCCTCACTTTCCTGTTTCTTTCACTAAACGAAAACGTCCTTCGGTAGTATCTCGGCTGTTAGGTCCTGTAAAGACGGCGAATTCACCGCTGTCACTATCAAAGCTCAGGTCTGCATGGTGATAGCGCAGTTGAGGCTCGGCCAATGAAAATTCCACTTCCCGGCTTTCGCCTGAGGCAAGCAGAACCTTGCGGAAATCCTTCAGCTCTTTCATCGGGCGAACCGTATCTCCGCTAATATCACGGACATAGAATTGAACCGTTTCCTCGACAGAACGTGTTCCTGTGTTCGTTACCCGTACCTTCACGGTCAGTGCTTGACCGGGATTGAGGGTGTCGCTGGAAAGCTGTACACTATCATAGGCTACTTTCGTATAGCTCAAGCCATAGCCAAACGGGAATAAAGGTTCGTTCGGTACGTCCAGGTATTGGGAAACGTAGCGTTCCTTTGTATTCGGGTCCAGCTGAGGACGTCCTGTATTAAAATGATTATAGTACACAGGCACCTGCCCCACCGATTGCGGGAAGGACATCGTCAGACGACCCGTTGGTTCAGCATCGCCGTACAGCAGATCGGCAATCGCCGCGCCGCCTTCACCGCCGGGGAACCACGCTTCCAGTACGGCATCTGCTTCTTCAATAACACCGTGCAGATCCAGTGGGCGACCGTTGAAGAGTACGGCTACCATAGGCTTGTTCAGCGTTTTCAGGCGTTTCACCAGCTCCAGTTGGGCTTGTGGCAGGCGAATATCCGAGCGGCTGCCCGCTTCGCCACTCATAGCCGAGCGCTCACCGAGCGCCAGTACAATGACCTCTGCCTGGCTGGCAGCTTGCAGCGCTTTTGCATATTGTTCTTCGGATATTTCGTCTATAGAGCATCCAGTCGCTACCGAGAGCAGCGAGGAGGATATTTTCGATTTGAAGCCGTCAATGACTTGAACAGCTTCTTCTTGCGAACCGCTCCACGACCAAGAGCCAAGGATATCACCACTCTCTGCAAAAGGCCCGATCAGTGCGATATGCTGACCGCGATTCAGTGGAAGAACGGAATCGTTTTTGAGCAGTACGCATGATTGGATCGCCAATTCCTTGGCAACCGCACGGTGAGCTTCGCAGAACACGACTTCACGTTCCCGCTCAGGGTCTGCGCCACGCAGCGGATTATCGAACAACCCCAGCTTTTGCTTGAGCTTCAACACGCGCATGACCGCTTCATCGACGAGCGCTTCATCCAGTTGCCCGCTGCGAATCAGCTCAGGCAGATGCCCGTTATAGCAGGAGGTCATCATTTCAATGTCTACGCCCGCCAGCAGTGCTTTCTGTGCTGCCTCGCGCTCATCCTCGGCAATGCCGTGGGGAATAAGCTCCTTGATGGCGGCCCAATCCGAGATGAGCACACCGTCAAAGCCCCACTCGTCGCGAAGCAAATCGCGCATCAGGCGCTTGTTGCCCGTTGCAGCTACACCTTCTACGGTGTTGAAGGAGGTCATCACCATTTCGCAGCCTTCATCTAGCGCAGCTTTGTAGGAGGGGAGATAATACTCTCGCAACTGCCATGCGGACAGATCAACGGTATTGTAATCCCGTCCGCCTTCGCCTGCGCCATATGCGGCAAAATGCTTCACACACGCCGCCACCCGGTCCGTATCGTTCGTCAGGTCCTTGCCTTGAAAGCCGCGTACGAAAGCACGGGCAAATACACTGTTGAGGTAAGGGTCTTCTCCTGTAGATTCCATTACACGACCCCAGCGCGGGTCACGTACCAAGTCCACCATCGGAGCAAAGGTGACATGAACACCGGACACAGAAGCTTCTCTGGCAGCAATGGTAGCGCTCTCTTCTGCGAGCTGCACATTCCATGAACAGCCAATAGCCAACGGTATGGGAAAAATCGTTTTGAAGCCATGTACAATGTCTGCCATAATGAGAAGCGGAATGCCGAGACGGTTTTTGCTTAGATGTGCTTGTTGAACACGAATAGCTTCCTCGGCTCCTGCGATGCCTAGCACCGATCCGACGTTACGGACCGTTTCTTCTGTGATCCCCAGAGATGCCATAGGTCCGGTAATCTGGCCGTCCGTTTCCGCATCCTCAAAAAAGACTCCCACGAGCTGGAGCAGTTGATCGACTTTTTCTTCAAGCGTCATATTTTGCAGATAGGAATTCAATTGTTGTTCCATCATATAATCCTCCGTAAGCTGCTATGGTTGCAGCTTTCTTTTTCAGATCCATGAGATTTTTTGGTTAAGAATGATTCAAAGAAGCGACGGATAGGCTAATACTTTACATAAAAGCTTAGTATCCTGTCGTATTGTTAATCGAAACGTTTCTATTGTTGAACTCAGTTGGATTATATACGCTTTCAAATAGAGAGTCAAATCGAAATGGAGGGTCATTTTACCGAAAAAACAACAATTTATAGATGAAATAAAAGAAAATTGGGCATAATTCTAGACGAACAAAAAATAATATCCCTATTGAATACGGTTTCAATTTGTTTTATAATGACTATCGAAACGTTTCTATTGATGGGGATGGTCCTTACGCTTTCCACATATTTTCTATATGGGCAGGCTTTAATTGGCTTTAAACACTGTATACTTTAACGTGTGTAATCGAATCGGGTATCATATTTGAATGATCGCTGAGCCGGTCATCTCGGGAGGAATTTGTATGATGAAAAGAACGTTAGGGATCATTTTGGCAAGCACCTTATTACTGGGGGGCGCGTTGGCAGGCTGTTCGTCCAAGGATGGATCATCCGGCAAGGATGCGAATGGAAAAACGACGATTACCCTATGGGGCATGGGGGCGGAAGGTAAGTTGCTGCCTGAGATTGCAAAGGATTTTGAAAAGGAAAATCCTGATATTCATGTAGAAGTGCAGGCACTGCCTTGGGATAACGCTCACGATAAGCTGCTGACAGCAGTTGCTTCCAAATCCGGTCCGGATGTGGTTCAGTTGGGTACATCATGGGTTCCAGAACTTGCATCTGCGGGTGCATTGACGGACATCACCCCTTATATCAGTAAATATCCTGAGCTGGAATCGAAGAACTTCTTTTCGGGTGCTGTGGATACGGCAAAATTTGAGGGAAAACCTGTAGGCGTTCCTTGGTATACCGAAACGAAGATTTTGTTCTACCGTTCAGATCTATTGAAGCAGGTTGGATATAATGAAGCACCTAAAACGTGGGAAGAGCTTTCTGATGCTGCTCAAAAGCTGGCGGCGCGTGGCAAAGGGAAATATGGTATTGCCATTAATTCCAAGGAGCAGTCTCTGGGCTTTATGTTCGCTCTTCAGAACGGCTCCAAGCTGATGGATGAGCAGGGCAATCCGCTGTTCAACCAGCCGCCGTTTGTAGAAGCTGTGAAGTATTTGAACACCTTTTTCCAAAACGGCTCCAACGCCCTGGATCTTGGGATAGATTCCGTTCAGGGATTGCAAGGTGATGGTATCGTTCCTATGTTTATCAGTGGTCCTTACATGATTAGAGAAATCAAGAGCAAGGCACCTGAGCTGGATGGGAAATGGAATATAGCCGAGCTTCCTGGCAAAGTAAACAACCTGTCTGTTTTGGGCGGGTCGAATCTTTCAATTATGCAGTTTAGCAAGCACCCGGAGGAATCGGTCAAATTCCTGGCTTACATGAGCAAACCGGAAACGCAGCTGAAGTGGATGGAGCTGTCCAGTACCTTGCCTGCCGCTACCAAGCCATGGGAAGATGCAAAACTGAAGAGTGATCCGATGCTTCAAACGATTCGTAAACAGCTCGATCATTCCGCAGCATTACCGCAACTGGCAGCATGGGAAGAGGTTTCTCAGCAATTCATCAAGAGCTTCGAGCGCATTTACCGTGGTCAAGCCGACGTACAGAAGGAAATGGATGGATTTAACCAGCAAGCTGCAAGTATTATGAAAAAATAATGATCCGTATCCGTCATTGTCAAAGGGAGTGAAGGCATGAAAGGAAGCTCGCAGAAGCTTGCGCCATACTTGTTTATCGGTCCCTCCATCATTCTGCTGACGCTGTTCTCGTTGTTACCGATTTTACTGGCACTCGTGATCAGCTTCACAGATATGGATCTGTCAGGACTTGTTAATTATGATAATATTCGATTTATAGGACTGGAAAATTATAAAAATGTGCTAGTAGACCCTTCTTTTCTAAAGTCCATTGGGAACACTCTATTTTTCGTCATCATCGGGGTTCCTTTAGTGCTAATGTTTTCACTCAGCATTGCGATCCTGATCAACATGGGTAAATCACGTGCTTTCAAGGTTTTTCGCGTGGTGTTCTATCTGCCGTCTGTAACGAACGTGGTGGCGGTAGCGGTGGTCTGGAGTTATTTATATAATCCGACCCTCGGGCTTTTCAACTATGTACTGGGCATGATGAATCTGGATTCTGTTCCATGGCTGACCGATCCTACGATGGCGAAAATATCCCTTATTTTATTGGCTGTTTGGCGGGGAATAGGCTTAAATATGATTATTTTCATTGCTGCCATTAAAGGGATTCCGGGTTCTTACTATGAGGCGGCTCAGCTTGACGGGGCCAACACATGGCAACAAATTCGTTATATTACCCTTCCGCAGCTACGCTACGCCATTTTCTTCGTATCCATTACGACGATGATCGGCTGGCTGCAATTTTTCGAGGAACCGTTTGTCATGACCAAAGGGAAACCGCTTGATGGCACACTATCAGCATCCCTGTTTATATACAATAACGGTTTCCAATTTAGTAAATTCGGTTATGCCGCGGCGGGATCGTTCATTCTGTTCTTTGCGATCATCGCAGTGACGCTGATTCAGTTCCGTTTGCAAAATAAAGCGGAGTCCTGATAGAGAGAGGTGATGAACGTGAAAACAGCTGTTCAGCAAGCCCGCGCCAATTCGCGCAGTGGAGAAAAAACATTTCAATGGTTCGTGGCGATTCTACTGACCGTGGGAGGTCTGTTGATGGTGCTGCCTTTTGCGTGGATGATTTTATCCTCCTTTAAGACGGAGAGCGAGGTAACCCAAATTCCTCCAACCATCTGGCCGCAGCATTTCACATTGGACAATTTTAAAACACTATTTGATAGCATGGCTTTTGGCACCTATCTGACCAATACGCTATTGATTGTATTAGCTTCCTTTTTGGGATTATTCCTGAACGCCATGGCAGGCTACGGCTTTGCCAAATTCAAATTTAAAGGTAAAGGCTTCCTGTTCTATTTGGTGCTGGCCACGATGATGGTTCCGGGGCAGGTGACGATGATTCCTGTATATTTGATTTTGAATCAGATGGGATTAACCAACACCATGATGGGGATTGTACTTCCTGGCTTGGTAGGTGCCTTCGCCATCTTCCTGTTCCGACAGTTCATGTCCGATATTCCGGAAGAACTGCTGGAGGCAACGCGCCTTGATGGTGCAGGGGAGTTTCGTACTTTCCTGCAAATTGTACTGCCTATCTCAACACCGATTTTGGCAGTACAGGCCATTCTGACCTTTATCGGCGGTTGGAACAGCTTCCTGTGGCCGCTCATTATTGCGAACGATGAGAAGCTGTATACGTTGTCCGTGGGACTGTCGTTGCTCAAAGGTCAAAATGAGAGCCAGTTTGCGCTCCAGATGGCAGGTTCGACCTTCATGGTCGTACCGATCATGATCATATTCATTGTTTTCCAAAAGTATATTATCGAAAATTATACGATTTCTGGAATTAAATAATAGTTGTAGCGGTGGGTTATAGGCTACACATAGCAACGGCGGAGTTTCTTGGTTTCATACCGAGGAACTCCGCCGTTTTGTTGTTTTATCATATTCAAGCATGGTTTAAATGTTATTCAATTTTCATACTCATAAAGAATCCATAAAAAGTTTTGATAATAAAGATTTAACTTTTATATTATGAAGGAAACCTTACATTGTGATCATATTTGACTTAACTCTAAGATTCTAAGACAATATCTAGATAATCTAATAAAGTTTCTTTTTCATCCTTTGTTAAAGTATAATCAGTATTTACTCCCACTTTATAGTATAAGAAAATAGGGTAATTACCCTGTGCCACTCTTCTTATATCACTACCATAACCTAATAACTTTAAACTACTTTTAAAGCTGTTAAGTTCTTCAATGTTTAAATTGTTTTTATGTCTTAATAATATATTAAAACAATCAATTCCATCCTTATAAAAATGTATAAAAATATCTTCTTCAATTTCCTCAAATAAAACAATGACTTGGTTTGTTAGTATTATTTTTTTCTTTTTTATTAAAGTTTTAATCTTTTTTGATTCTCTGATATTTTGTATTCTACTGTTGATTTCAATTTCAATGTATTCAGCAGTATCCATATCCTTATTTGATGGGAATAATTCAGAGCTATATAAATCTTCATTATTTTCTTTACCTACTAATAAGTTTGGTTTATTGTTTCTCGCCCAAATCATCTTTTGCAATTTTGAAGTTTGATTATCTATTTCTTTTGATAGTTTTTTATTGAGATATAAAGAATGAGTAATTAACTTACTTAAATTAGAAAAGCCTGTTACAACACCTAAAAAACAATAAGAAATAAAATAATTTTTTATAGTGTTCTCATGCAAAATTAATTCAAATTCCTCAAGTTTATCTTGTTTTAATAAAAAAACTAATAAATTTTGTGCAACTAATGAGTGTATATCTTTTATATCATGTTTATAATTTCTGTTAACTACTCGATCAGTTATTTTGTGAAGGTCATTAGCGTAAGCTGAATTCTTTTCTGGTATATTGGCTTTTAAATATTTTAATAATTCAATAATTTCTTGTTTTGAAAGAACATTATCATTGTTATGAGTTTGAACTAAATAATTAATTATTTTATTAAAAAAAGAATATTCCTCAGTATCCGATATAATATTTTTATTTAGTTGTATGTTATCAATGGCATAATCTTTAATCAATTGTGGGTATTGAATTTCGTTTAAGTTTTTTTTGTCGAAGGCTAGTCCTTTCTCATAATATTTTTTTGCCGTTACTAATTGATCGAATGCCACCTCAAAAAAAAGATTTTTTTTAGTGTCTATTTGCTTGATTATATTTTCAATTTGGTCTAAAACAGAGTTCGAATTTAGGTCATTTTGATACTCATGATATTTAACTAAGAAGGCATAAATGAGACCCTTAATTTGGTTGTGAATTTTATCGAAAAATAATTGTTTTTCTTGAAGTTCTATATTTGGTCTCGGAAAAGTGATTTGGTCCAGACTAATTTTTGTTAAGCTTTGCTTATTAATTAGTCTGAAATTTTCTCTATACTTTGAAACTAATTTAGTCTCTTCTACTAATTTAGACTTTGCTAGTACTACCCTTACATGTTCTTCTGAGAAAAAATTAAATTTAACTTTTCCTGGATTAAAATATATTGTTTCCTGTGTTGCATATACATTTTCTGAGAGGTCAAAAAGTTTAAAAAAAGATTCATCATAATCAATGTCAATTATGATGGGGTATTCCTCATACTCAAAATTAGCTTGTTCAACTATGTTAAACATAGGGGGGGTGGAAAATAAAGTTATAAAGTATTCATTTATCGCTAACTCAGTTGTGAAATGCCTTTTAGTTCCAAATTTTCGATTAGAATAAAAATTTTTAGGGGATATACTTTCTGTAGCAAGCATATCATTAAAATTTAATGAGCTAGTGGGAAAGTATAATTTCATGTTATTATCTCCTTATTGTTATTAAGTTCTTGAAAATCATATAGGTCTTTTGGTATACATGAAATAAATGGTGAAAGTTGATTACTATATAAAATGTCTAAGGTTTCACTAGCCCTTGTAGTAGCTACGTAGACTGCTTGTTGATAATTATGTTTTGTTGTACTAATTTCACAGCCTGGCATGAATACATGTTCAAACTGTAAACCTTTAGAGCTATGATATGTCATCAGTTTAGGTTTAGATGAATAAAAGTCCAGATTTTCTATGTTTCTATTCCCTTCTTTAACTTTTTTCTCTACATCTAAACCCAATTTTTTAAGATATTGTTCTGCCTCATGTACTAAATCATTATTGTGTACCAGTATAGCTACATCAGTCCAGTACTCCTTTTCTATAATTGTCTTCATCCAGTTTAGTTCCTCAAAGAAATTATTGCACTTAATTATACGGGGGGGTTCTCCACCCTCATTCACACATCTTGTTACAAGATCTGAATCGTTTTTTATGTAACTTGCAAACCGAGCGATAGTTTTGGGAAGCCTGTAGTTTTTAGTAAGCTTTTTGTGGTTCGCATCTTGTAGTTTCGAGACTTTCATTACGTTTTTCAAATTTAAACCCTGATCGTAAATTTGCTGAGCATCATCACCGAAAAATATAAAATTCTTCTTAGCCATTTGGATTAATTTGTGAAGCTGAAGCTCATTGAAGTCTTGTACCTCATCAACAATTATATAATCCACTTCCGTATATCCGCTAACTTCCAATTGGTCAAAATTCCAAACCTTATCAGGATCGATACCTAACTTGAGCACTCCATCTTTAACAAAAGATAGAAGTGCACGTGTGTAAAGCACGATTAAATAGTCGGTTATACCTGAATCTTCTAGTTCTTTTGCCTTTTGCAAAGCTAAAACTGTCTTTCCACTGCCAGCGCATCCCTCAATAAGGAGATTTCTGTTTCTGAGTATTCTAATCGCATATTGCTCGTCATCCAATGATGACTCTTTAACCATCCAGCGTCGATCAACCACATCGTCTAATTCAAAGTCCATGTTTATCTCCTTTTCATTGTGAATATATAGAATTATCTACTTCTCTATGATAACATATAATTAACCATATTGGTTAATTATATAAGGAAGAGGAGAATAAAAGTGTGGACATTTTATTCAGGAATACTCGACAGAAAGAGGTCTTTAGTAGTGAGAAGCTCTTAAAGACTGAGTATGGGCAACTTGCTAAAATAATTACTAAAAGAATGGACCAACTTAGAGCTGCTAAATCCATAAGTGAATATATGGCTTTCAAAATAGGTAATCCTCATTTTTTATCAGGAAGCTTTGACAAATGTATTGGTATTAATTTGACTGGGAATTTTCGCTTAATTATTGAACCGCTATATGATGATAATATGGATTTTTCAAACTTAAATCTTTCTTCTTTAGAAGTGGTAACTATTATGGAGGTGAAAGATTACCATGGGAGATAATCAATATTTAGCTGGAATTGCGATACCACCTGGGGAAACTCTACAGGATGTACTGGATGATAATATGATGACACAAAAAGAACTAGCTTTGCGGCTTGGTTGTAGTTCCAAACATGTGAATAAGGTGATTAAAGGAACGGCTTCAATTACATCGGATTTTGCACTTAAGTTAGAAGATGTATTAGGAATACCATCTCATTTTTGGATGAATCTTGAGGTTAATTATCAGGAAACATTATCTCGCCTTAATGCTATTCCTCAGTTGAAAGAGGAAGAACATACTCTCAGTAAATTGTCTTATTCGGAATTGGCTAAGCAGGGTTGGGTTCCAGCGACTAAAATAGCTATCGAACAAATAAAAAACCTTAGATCTTTTTTTGGTGTAGCTTCTCTAGAATCAGTTCCTTTACTACAACCAGTAGCTTTTAGAAAGTCAGATCACTATACCTCGGAGGACTATGCTTTAGCTGCTTGGATTACAAAAGCTGAAAATAAAGCTAAAGAAATAGACTCACTTCCATTTGATATTAATAAATTGAAGGGTTCTTTAGGCAAAATTAAAAAATTAACCGTTCGCCCACTGAAAGCCTCTTTCATTGAATTGCAGTCCATTTGTGCTGGATTCGGATTAAATGTGGTGGTTGTAGAACATATTTCTAGGACATACGTAAATGGTATGACAAAGTGGTTACCGAACAACAGAGCTCTAATAGCATTAAGTGTAAGAGGTGGATATGAGGATATCTTTTGGTTTACTTTTTTTCATGAAATCGGGCATGTATTGCAAAACAAAAAAAGTACTACTTTTGTAGATATGGAAGAGGACGACTTAGGGGAATTAGAAAAAGAAGCTGATGAATTTGCACTGGAAACCTTACTATCCTCACAGTCATATAAACTATTTGTTGAATCGCAATCATTTAAAGAAGTAGGTAAACTAAGAGATTTTTGTAGGAAGCAGTCCATTCATCCAGGCATCTTAGTAGGTCGTTTAATGAAGGATAACCACGTAAGCTATGGAGATCCTGTATTACAAAAATTAAGGACTAAGATTTCTAAATGAAATTCAAGCCTTATAATTATTTAACTAACATATCACGTCTGTTGATTAAC
>NZ_JBITPI010000018.1:0-6143 GCF_050467745.1 Paenibacillus sp. NRS-1781 | reverse complement strand
TTAGTTCAACTTATATAGATACAATACTTTCGATCAGCCCCGTATAGGTGAGCTTGGGATTTTGAAAGGAACGTTTATTCCGCTTGATATCCAGTTCATAGGTATGAGATATAGCTTCAAAGGTCAAATAATGAACCCCATGAACGACCTTCTCCTCGACATCCAAGGCAATGCCTCGAAAAAGGGGCTGTCGATTGCCATTTTTGTCTGTAACAAAAGCTTTGACCTGAGTTTCTTCATCCGAAGCACGTACATACAGCTCGCGCTTTTTCTCCGAGATGATGCCTGTACAGATCATTCGGGCATGATCATTGACTGTTTTTAAGATTTTGAGTTCATGAAGGCGAACGAATTCATAAGGCATGATTTCGATATGACCGTAAGTCACGATGTTTTCCATAGGTGTCTCCTTTCCTTAATCCAGCATATGTATTTATCGGTTAAAAGAGAGATTTAGTTTACAGAATGGCCCATTCATTGAGAGATTTACTATGTGTATTTTTGGAAGCAGGTGATATGGGAGGGAAATGTAGAGTAGAAAAAAGCATATAATAGGTGATAAGAAGGAGTATATCCTTTCCATTGTCTCGACACATGTGGAGTGCGTGGTAGTAATATATCGAGATGAGAAGCATTGATGTACGAGGGTTTAAGAACAACTTGAATATGTTCCTGCATTCAAAAAAACGCTTTAGGGTTGAGTGTGGGAACATATATTTTTTTCGTTCATAGGCATATGAGAAACGAATCGATACATAGAAATCCTTTGTTTTCAACACTTTGCGGGTTTTATGACATTTACGAAGGATGGCGAGGATTTCAAAAATAAGGTGTTGAAGGACAAAATCGAGGTTTCGGTCGTGCTGAACCTTGGTTTTGACGTCGAGTGTGTAGACATGTCATTGGATAGTGAGTCAGAGAGTAATAAATTCATTTATAGGAATTTTTGATGAGAGCGTCCTTGGATAGCTCTCTTTTTTAGTTCAAAATTATAGGAGTGAATTTTGGAGAAAATGGGTCTATTAGAAGGATTTATTAGTCTTGAAGTCGAAAAAAGTAATAGGATTCAGAAAAGGTAATTGAGTAATTTGGAAATTATAATGTATTTTTGACTTTGAGGTTAGAAATAAAGAAGGTGGGGCTTGAAATGAAATCTACTGACGTTAAACACTCCATAGCAGGATTCTACTTTCAACTTCTTATAGCCTGCTATGAATTAGTAAATGTTTATGAATATGAAGATGCTTACGTAGGTGTAGAATGTGATGCAGATGTAAGAGTGAACTACGGTAATGATAAATTTATTGAGGCTAAATTTTACAGTGATGATTCCTTTACTCGTGGTCAAGAAGCTATAACCCATACTATATATAATTTTTATCATACATATAAAAGAACAAAAACTAGCGGTACATTTCAAATAAAAACGAATGTGCCTTTTGCTACTTCTGATTTAACTTTTTTTAGCAATTGGAATAAAAAACAGTTTGACATCCCGAGCGAATACATTAATTATGTGAAGGACTGTTTGGTTTACGAATATGTCGAGAAAAAAGAGGGTAAAGCAGCTTTTGAAGCGTTTAAAATTTCCTATAAAAAGTCTAATCCCCGTCTTAAAAGGCCTCAATTTAAACGTGCCTTAATTGATCATCTACATCTATATCCTGATGATTACAAGAATTACTTAACTGGAGATGTGCTTATAAGCGATGAGGAAATTTTAGAATTTGTTAAGTTAGTTGCCTTTGATACTCCCAGAAAAAAAGTTGACAAATTTAATAGTATTATGGTTCTTAAAGAGAAGACGGAATATCATTTGTCAGTCCATTTTCCTGGATTGAGTGGATTTGAATATGAAAATATTAGATTTCTTATCATGAATGCTTTTTTAGATACGACAGTTGATACAACTTCATTCGTTTTAAAGACAAGTTCTATTAATCAAATCGTAGCAAATCATACTGAATCTATCCAGGAACTGTTTAACAAAGATATTTTGGCTAGCTCGATTAAAGATATTGAAATCGAATTAATTAAGTATGAGCAGCTTCTAAAGAGAAGGGGACATTCTGACAGTTTAGAGCGTATTTTAAAAGTAATAGGTGCATGTACAGAACAGTGGGTTTACGGAATGAAAGAGTATGGAGTAACCCAGATGAACAGCCGATATCTAATGGGATCTTCTCCGTCATATGCGCTTAACATACTGGAGTTATTTAAAGCAATGGGAGAAATATATTCATTGTCGGAAAAAGACCTAGGAAATATAGAGCTATTTGATCTTGAAGGTATCAATAATATTTCGTTTTCTAAATATAAAGGATTTTCTTTAAAAACTACACCTCATGCTAGTGATAAGCAAGATGAGCAATTGTTAATAACTGCTTTTATTGAACATACTCTAAAAGATCAACATCTTCTGAAGGCTATCGGTGATGAAACCATAATTTTTGATGCTGATTGCAAAATATGTGATCCAGAAAGACTAAATATAGAGGACATCGTTATGGATATCTCAAAACCCTATGGAACTATTTTGAACCAGGAGTTTTATCGCTCTTTTCAATACAAATGTATACGATGTGTAAGATTATTAACACACGATGCTGATTGTCCTTTTACTAAAAGTTTCAAGGAAGGGCGGATATGATGGATAATATAATGAATGAATTAGGAATAACGGATTTTCTTCTTTATGAGGAGATACCTTCCTGCAGAATCTGCAATCTTGATAAAGATAAAATATTAGTTATTTGCTTGATAGACGAGCTTGCTCAAATTGATGACATTGCTAAAAAAATACCAAGTCTAAGAAATAAAATAATGATGCAAATGAATAACCCAAAGAATATTGAAGTTGTCGAAACTAAGATACCCATCTCCAAATTTTTGTGGGATATGTATATAGTAGCTCTTCATCAATATAAGGATGAGAAGAATAGCTTCAAACCTGTAGAAATAGCTAAATATGAACGTGATAGATTTATAGCCAGAAAAATAATTATTCAGTTTGAGCATATGGAGGAATTAAAAAGGAAGTTTGTTGAGCTATTATATCCGGAACAAATTCTGGATAGCTTCTCATTTTTAGAAAATCCAGAGAGCGAAGAGATAGATTTTGAGGAAATAAAAGTATTACTTCAGAATATTGAAAAAGTAGTAAACAAGGGGGAGTGAATGGTGTACCTTTCACAAGTGAAGATAAAAAATTTTCGTGGCTATGGTGAGAACGAAAGTTCGCCAGATCATTGCTTTGTTTACGATGAGTTGGACTCCCCCTTGGTCATATTTCATGGATATAATGGGTTTGGAAAAACATCTTTTTTTGAAGCAGTTGAATGGTGCTTGACAGATAATGTATATCGTTTGGAAAAGTTTTACCAAGAAAAAACTTATCAGGCCCATGAATTAAAGCGAAGTCATTATTTAAAGTTCTACCATCCTAAGTATGGAAATATTGAACGTAGAGAGATATTCGTTGAATTACTATTTACTAATGGGTTACGTATTGTCCGAAAAAGCACTAACAATGTACTTCGTACTACAGAAAGAGACACAAGTTATTCATCTAAAGTATATATGGGGATAAGTGAGTTGGTTGAAGTAACTAATGAAGTAGTGTTGCACCAGTTTATTTTAAAAACGAAGGATAAAGAAGCTTTTTTTCATACTCATATGTTAGGACAAGAAAGTATAAGTGATTTTTTAAGAAATAATTCACCAGCGAAACGAAGAGATATTTTTATGCATCTTTTACAGGAAGAAGAACTTAACAATGCTTACCAGTCCCTCAGTAAATATCAAGCAAAAAACAATTCACTAACAAATAAATATAATGAGTTGAATAAAAATACCGAAAATTTTCAGAATTTCCAAATGGGAATAACAGATTTTATAAGAAAGTTAAATTTTGAAGATATGGCTCACTATATAAGAACGATCAATGAAGATTACAATAAAATTAAATTTATTTTATCAGGTAGTGATATTAAAGATTTAGAGTATGATTTTTCATTGTTAATGATGGAACCAAACATAGGCCTTAACAATTGCATTAAATATTTGCAGACAGTAAGTGTAGAACATCAAAAAATTAATCTATTCCGTAACAATATGAATTCAAAATATGAAGATTTATTACGTCTTAGTAAGCGATTTGAAACAGCCTCTTTATTGGAAGAGGCTAAAAAACATCTACAAAAATCAGAGGCAGCTAATCGTATAAAACGAGAAAACACCAACTTATTAAAGGAACAAACCGAAGAAATAAATCGACAAATAACTACAGTTGAAACAGGTGTAGAATCCGTTCAGAGTAAAAAAGAGACCCTTGCAGGCTATAAGAATGTATTCTCTTTGTTGGCAGGATTTATTTCCAATATTGATGTTGATACTCAGTTTTGGAATGAATGGAATAAAGAGGAGAATAGATGGGATAAGTTTATTCTTAATTTTAAACCGGAACTAGAAATGAATCTGAAAAGCTCAGAAATTGAGGATATAAACAAGGAATGGTTTCGCCAAGTTGAAGAGCGAACAACAAATTTGCAGAGAACAAAAAAACAATTAAAAGATAACTTAGAGTTGATAATATCTCAGAAGGATTCCGTTTCTCAATTAAATAAACAATATCAAGAAGCTTTAAATCACGTTAAAAAGATGATTAATGAAAATTTTCTAAGCACTGATAAGTGTCCAGTTTGTTTGAATGAAAACTTTTCAAATTCTAAGTACACTACTTTAGAGGGTTGGGAAGATAGTCTTACAACAGCTGAGAAGCTTATTCTAATAATTGATTCAACTTTTTCCGCAGGTAACGAACAAATTGCTCTTTTAACTAGTAGAGAAAAAGAGGTTAACGATAATATTCGTGCACTTGACAATCAATTTTATAAAGACGTAACTGAACCATTGCGTTTGCAATTGGAGAAAATATTGAGTAAATTTAAAGAGCAATATGATTATGTGGAAAACCAACTTAATAAGGATTTAAATGCCCATTCTGAATTAAAAAATTCTTTGATCTTGAAAAAGAATGATATTAAAATAAAAATAGATAGGATTCAGGAGTCCTTAATTAGTCTTTTTGGGAATGAAGTGGAGCTTGAAGAACTTGAAGCATCTTCACTTGATGAGTTTATTTCTAAATCTGAAGAATGGTTTACTCTAAACTTAAGTTTACTTGGTTTTTCTAGTAATCCGACATTTAATGAAATAGAAAGTGAACTTACTATGCTCAGAAATCAATATCTTAATGGCAAAGAACATGCCATAGTGAATAGTACTATAGAGTCTATCAAAAGTAAATTTGTTGTTATTGATAACCTTATTGATTCTATGAAAGAAATCTTAAATAAGAAGCTTCCAGATGAATATGAAGCTGTAGTGATTCGATATGAGAAATTGGAAGAAGTAATTAAAAAATATAATGATGAAAAGCAGCAGATTGATTATTATCGGACCGAGGTAAATAAATGGCACGGGAAATTACTTGGAAAGCAAAGACAAATTGTTAAAGAAAGGTTAGAGCATCATCCTATTATTAGCTGGGTTTATGAAACAATCAATCCTCATCCATTCCACAAAAAGTTGCACATTACAAACACAGAGCGAGGAACTAACTTTATAGGTGAAACACAACTTGAAGATAAGATTGATCTCTATCTTGATCAAATATTTAGTGCTGCCCAATTAAATATTCTGGCATTAAGTATCTTTCTTGGGTTAGGCCTCACTCAACGATATAGTCAACTTCAACAACTGTTTATGGATGATCCTATACAGAGTATGGATGATGTTAATATTCTTGCTTTTATTGATGTGTTACGAGCCATAATGGACTCTAGATATAGTAGTAAACACATAGTTGTTTCAACACACGATGAAGATTTCGCTCAGTTGCTTTCTATAAAAATGAGAAACAGAAAAATGGTGCAGTACAGAATTGTTGGATACACAGAAGAGGGGCCTCAAATTGAAAAGATGCAGTAGACTCTTATACTGTCTTTGCTATTTAAATTTTGTCAGGTTTGATAGGCATAGGTAAGTTACAGTCTGCTATATAAGTTGAACTAAAGAAAAAAATGACTAGAACCTGACACAGAGACGGTCAATGATCGTCAAAGGTACTTTCATAATCTCTT